>JBGPUH010000053.1:0-10772 GCA_041491025.1 Methylomirabilis sp. (SeqCode) | reverse complement strand
CTATCATGGCGGTGCTGTGTGGAGATACTGATACATGTCCGAAAAAGTTCTTAAGACTGATGAAGAGTGGCGCGAACAACTCACCGATGAGCAGTATCATGTCACCAGAAAAAAGGGCACAGAAAGGCCCTTCACAGGTGAATACTACGACCTCCATGAACAAGGGACATACCGGTGTGTCTGTTGTGGTCATGATCTATTCACTTCAGACACAAAATTCGACTCCGGCACGGGATGGCCGAGCTTCTGGTCACCGATCACGGCCGGAGCCGTGAGAACCGAGACCGATAACAGCTTTAGCATGCGACGAACTGAAGTGCTCTGCAACAGGTGCGGCGCTCACCTGGGGCATCTATTCCATGACGGGCCGGAGCCGACACATCTGCGCTACTGCATCAATTCGGTTGCCCTTTCATTCATGAAGTAGGAATAATCCAGGGATGGACATGGCCCTCAGCCGCCTATCACATGATATAAAGGTAGGGCGATGATCGTGGAGACTGGAGCGTTCAGCGTCGATGGCAGCTTCTTCGTGTCGAGCACGGCGGTCAACCCGGCGCTGACGATCATGGCGAATGCGCTGCGGGTGGCAGATCACATTCTAGAGCGTCTGAGGTAAAGAGAGGCCCCACTCATGAGATACGATGCGATCATTATCGGTTCCGGTCAGGGCGGCAACCCGCTCTCGCACAGGCTGGCCGATCTCGGCTGGCGCGTGGCCCTAATAGAAAAGGAACATCTGGGCGGCACGTGCATCAACACGGGCTGCACACCGACGAAAACCATGGTCGCCTCCGCCCAGGTGGCCCACTACGCCCGAAACGCGGCCCGGTGGGGTGTGCGGACTGGGGAGGTGAGTGTCGATTTGCCCCGAATCGTCGCCCGGAAGGACGACATCGTTCACAGTTTCCGGTCTGGTCAGCAGCGCAAGGTGGATCAGCGAAAGAACCTGCATCTCTACCGGGGTCACGCTCGCTTTGTTGGCCCTCACCGGATCACTGTCGGCGCGGATGAGCTCGAAGGCGAGCGGATCTTCATCAACACGGGCACCCGTTCAGAAATCCCCCGCATTCAAGGGCTCGACGGGGTTGAATACCTCACCAACGCCAGCATCATGGAGCTCCAAGAGTTGCCCGACCACTTACTCGTCCTCGGCGGCGGGTATATCGGACTGGAGTTCGGGCAGATGTTTCGCCGTTTCGGTAGCCGCGTAACGGTCGTCCATCGTGGCGAGAACGTGCTCACCCGAGAGGACTCCGACGTCGCCGGAGAGCTGCAAAAGGCTCTGGAGGGCGAAGGGGTCGGCTTCGTCCTCCGCGCGCGCCCAACGAAGGTTCACAAGGCGAACGGGCAGGTCAGCCTGACCCTTGATGGGGATGGTGCCGCCTTCACGGTCTCCGGTTCCCACCTGCTCGTCGCAACGGGGCGGGGACCTAACAGCGATGACCTGGGTCTCGAGAAGGCGGGAGTGGAAACCGACAGCCGAGGTTATATCAAGGTGAACAGCCGCCTCGAAACCAACGTCCCTGGCATCTGGGCGCTGGGGGACGTGAAAGGCGGGCCCGCTTTCACGCACATTTCCTACAACGACTACCAGATCCTCTACGCCAACCTCGTGGAAGGCAAGGATCTGACTATCGACCATCGCATTGTCCCGTACTCTGTGTTTACCGATCCCCAATTAGGTCGGGTCGGGATCACCGAGAAGGAAGCGAGAACGAAGGGCTATACACTGAAGATCGGGAAGATCCCGATGACGTGGGTGGCGCGCGCTATCGAGCGCGATGAAACCGCAGGGATGATGAAGCTCGTTGTGGACGCCCCCAGTGATCGCATTCTCGGGGCGGCTATCCTGGCGACCGAGGGCGGGGAATTGATTCAGATGCTGGGTACGCTCATGCTTGCCGGGCTGCCGTACACCTTGCTGAAAGGGGCTGTCTACATCCACCCGACCCTCGCCGAAGGCTTCTTTACGCTCATGGAAGAGGTCAAGCCGGTGGATTAGCTCGCTGTGACCGAAGCGCCAATCCTTCCGCGGGGCGGCTGCGTTTCGGTAAGTTCGCATTCGTGTCCCCTGGCGTGGTCACCATAGAAGACCGAGGGCTGGGCTTCACGGAAGGCTTTCTGGTGCGTGACCAGGACGGGCACGTGATGCAATTAATCGAGAGGTGAGATGAGACTGATTTCGGTCAATGTCGGCCTTCCGCGCGAGGTGATCTATAACGGCAACACGATCATGACAGGGATCTTCAAAGCACCGGCCGAGGGGCGCATCACACTGCGAAGGCTCAACCTCGATGGCGACAGACAGGCCGATTTATCGGTGCATGGAGGCGCCGACAAAGCGGTCTACGCCTATCCGGTCGAGCATTACGACTACTGGCGGCGCGAACTGCTCGAGATGGAGTTGCCCTTTGGAATGTTCGGTGAAAACCTCACCACGGAGGGCCTCTTGGAAGAAGCGGTCAACATCGGCGATCGCTTTCACGTGGGGTCAGCAGAGTTGATGGTGACGCAGCCGCGCCTGCCCTGCTACAAGCTCGGGATCAAGTTCGGCCGAGACGACATGATCAAGCGTTTTCTGGCAAGCCGTCGAACCGGATTGTACTTCTCGGTATTGCACGAGGGCGAGGTCGGGGCCGGAGATGAGATCGAGTTGATCGGCCGCGATGCACACAACGTCCCGGTCTCGGACATTACGAAGTTATACGTCAATAAGAATTTCATTGCGAAGGATCTGGAAGCGTTGCATCGAGCCATGCAGGTCGAGGCGTTGCCCGAACGCTGGCGAGGCTATTTTCTGAGAAAGATCGAAACACTCAATAATGAATTGGCGAGGGATCAAGACAATCGAAGGTAAGCGATTCGCTATCAGCACTCAGCCTTCAGCGTCACCTGAAAAGCTGATCGCTGAACGCTGAACGCAGAAGAGAACACACCGTGACCATTGAGGGAAGAAGACTTCAGGAATCGCGGGAGCGCAAGGCGCACTGGAACCGCTGGGGCCCCTACCTGAGCGAGCGCGCCTGGGGGACAGTGCGCGAAGATTACAGCCCCCACGGCACTGCCTGGGAGTATTCGCCCCATGACCATGCGCGCTCAAGGGCGTATCGTTGGAATGAAGACGGTCTGGCTGGCATCTCGGACCGGCATCAGATGATCTGCTTCGCCATTGCCCTGTGGAATGGCCGCGACCCGATTCTCAAGGAACGGGTCTTCGGCCTGACCGGGAACGAAGGCAATCACGGCGAAGACGTGAAGGAGTACTACTTCTATCTCGACTCGACCCCCACGCATTCCTACATGAAGTACCTTTACAAGTACCCCCAAGCAACATTCCCGTACGCGTGGTTGGCCGAGGAGAACCGGCGGCGGGGGCGCCAGGCGCCGGAGTTTGAGCTGATCGATACCGGGGTGTTCGATGAAGATCGGTATTTCGATGTCTTCGCCGAATATGCCAAAGCCACGCCCGAAGAAATTCTCATACGCCTCCAGATCATTAATCGTGGCCCGGAGGCGGCGCCACTCAACCTGTTGCCGACGATCTGGTTTCGCAACACCTGGTCCTGGGGTCTTGATCCCCACCGCCCGCAACTTCGCCAGGGTGAGCCGTTCAAAGGCGCGAGCGTGATTGAGGCCAACCACCATTCCTACGGTCGCCGCCGCCTGCATTGCGAAGGCTCGCCGGAACTGCTGTTTACGGAGAATGAAACCAATCATCGGCGCCTGAATGGGGCCGAGAACGGCTCACCCTATGTGAAGGATGGCATCAACGACTATATTGTCCATGGCGTGAAGGAGGCTGTGAACCCCAATCACGTGGGCACGAAGGCGGCCGTGCATTATGCCCTAACGATCGGACCGGGGGAGACCGCAACGATACGGCTGCGATTCACCGATGCTGGACTCTCATCTGCCAAGGGAGACCCATTCGGGGCCGACTTCGAACGAATTTTCTCGGAGCGAAAGAGCGAGGCGGACGAATTTTACGCCACGGTCATCCCGCAGACACTCTCCGAGGATGCAAGGAACGTCATGCGCCAGTCACTTGCCGGGCTGTTGTGGTCGAAGCAGTTTTACCACTACGTGGTGGAGCAGTGGCTCAAGGGAGACCCGACATCGCCTCCGCCGCCGCCGGAGCGGTGGCACGGTCGCAACCACGAGTGGACTCACCTGCACAACGCCGACGTGATCTCAATGCCGGACAAGTGGGAGTATCCCTGGTACGCCGCCTGGGATCTCGCCTTTCATTGCCTCCCGCTGGCGCTGGTCGATACCGACTTCGCCAAGGAGCAACTCGTGTTGATGCTGCGGGAGTGGTACCTGCACCCCAATGGACAACTGCCAGCCTACGAATGGGCCTTCGGCGACGTCAACCCCCCGGTGCATGCGTGGGCCGCCTGGCGGGTGTATAAGATCGACAAGAAACGCTGCGGCAAGGGGGACCGCAGGTTCCTCGAGCGGGTCTTTCACAAGCTGTTGCTCAACTTCACCTGGTGGGTCAATCGCAAAGACGCCGAAGGGATGAACATCTTCCAGGGCGGCTTTCTGGGGTTGGACAACATCGGGGTCTTCGACCGGAGCGCCCCGCTCCCCACAGGGGGCCATCTCGCGCAGTCGGACGGGACGAGCTGGATGGCCATGTATGCCCTGAATCTGCTGGCCATCGCGATGGAACTGGCGCGGGAAGACCCGGCTTACGAAGATGTCGCCAGCAAGTTCTGGGAGCATTTTTCCTACATCTCCCGTGCCATGAACAATCGCGGCGGCGAGGGGATCGAGCTGTGGGACGAGCAGGATGGCTTCTTCTACGATGTGCTTCACCTTCCGAATGGCGACCACTATCCGCTCAAGGTTCGGTCCATGGTCGGGTTGATACCCCTCTTCGCGGTGGAGACGCTGGAGCCCGAATTGCTGGACCGGCTGCCCGGCTTCAAGCGGCGTCTTGAATGGTTCATCGATAACCGGCCCGACCTGGTCAAGAATTGCGCGTGCATGAGGACGAAAGGTCAAGAGGGACGTCGACTGCTCTCCATCGCGGATCCCGACCGACTGCGCCGCGTGCTGAGGGTGATGCTCGATGAGAAGGAATTCCTGTCACCGTACGGTATCCGCGCGCTCTCACGCTATCATCATGAACACCCGTACATATTCTCGGTGAACGGCATGGAGCACCGGGTGGACTATGAACCCGCCGAGTCGAGCACCGGGCTCTTTGGCGGCAACTCGAACTGGCGCGGACCGATTTGGTTCCCGGTCAACTACCTCATCATCGAATCGCTCCAGAAATTCCATTACTACCTTGGGGACAACTACAAGGTGGAGTGCCCCACCGGCTCCGGGCGGATGATGACCCTGTGGGAGGTGGCCGCAGAACTCTCGCGGCGCCTCTCGCGAATCTTCTTGCGTAGCCCCGATGGCCGAAGGCCGGTCTATGGCGGCACGGAGAAGTTTCAGCGCGATCCACATTGGCGCGATTTGGTCCTCTTCCATGAGTACTTCCACGGCGATAACGGCGCGGGGATCGGAGCCAGCCATCAGACCGGATGGACCGGGCTCGTCGCCAAACTGCTCCAGCAGAGCGGAGAGTAAAGTGAGTGATCAGCAGTCGGTTATCACCAGATAACTATTGCAAACGCATTAATGGAAGCGTCATTGCGAGGAGCGAGACCCCTCGACACTGCTCGGGGCAGGCTCCGCAATCTCGTCGTGATCCGTGCAAGAGAAGTGAGATTGCCATGTTCCCGTTGATCGCTCGCAATGACGACGTAGAATAATCTAATGGGTATGGTATAGTCTGCAGGTCGTGACCGCTAAACGCTGACCGCTGATCGCTGACTTTCCTGAAAGGAGCACACGTCATGCAACTCGGGATGATCGGCCTGGGAAGGATGGGCGCCAACATGGTGCGCCGCTTGCTGCGCGGTGGACATTCGTGCGTCGTGTTCGACCTGAGCGCCGACAATGTACAACGGCTGGCAAGCGAAGGGGCGACGGGAGCGGCATCGCTGGATGAGTTTGTCCGCAAGCTGACCAGACCACGTGCGGCCTGGGTCATGGTCCCCGCCGGGAACCCGACGGAGCAGACGGTCATGGCGCTGGCACAGCGGATGGAAGCGGGCGACATTATCATTGACGGCGGCAACTCCTACTTTAAAGATGACGTGCGCCGCGCAAAGACATTGAAGGAACGGGGCATCCTGTATGTGGATGTGGGCACCAGCGGCGGCATCTGGGGGGTCGAACGAGGCTACTGCATGATGATCGGCGGAGACGCTCAAGCGGTCGGACGTCTCGAGCCGATCTTCAAGGCGCTCGCGCCAGGCCGCGGCGACACTCCCCGCACCCCTGGACGCGGAACGGTCAATGGCACGGCGGAGGACGGCTACCTGCACTGCGGCGCGCCGGGCGCCGGGCATTTCGTCAAGATGGTCCACAACGGCATCGAGTACGGCTTGATGCAGGCATACGCGGAAGGCTTCGACATCCTGCGCAATGCCGAGTCGAAGGAGCTCCCCGAGGACTGCCGCTACGACCTGAATCTCGCAGATATCGCGGAAGTGTGGCGGCGCGGCAGCGTCGTCGGGTCCTGGCTGCTCGACCTGACGGCGATGGCGCTTGTGGAGAACCCCACGCTGTCGAACTACACGGGCTTCGTCCAGGATTCCGGTGAAGGCCGCTGGACGATCATGGCCGCGATCGAGGAGGCCGTGCCGGCGGAGGTGCTCTCTGCATCGCTCTACGCGCGCTTCCGGTCTCGGCAGGAGCACACCTTTGCCGAGAAGCTGTTATCCGCGATGCGGCAGAAATTCGGCGGGCACGTGGAACGCCCCTCCGGAGGATAAATGACTGACACGCAGATCATGGCCGATACGACGACTCAATCCCTCCACGACCAAGTACCGGACGGTTGTGTCTTGGTGATCTTTGGGGCGTCCGGTGACCTGACGAGGCGAAAGCTCCTGCCGGCCCTCTACGCCTTGGCCCATGATGGTCTGCTGCCGGAGCGGTTTGTCGCCGTTGGGTTCGCAAGACGAGAAAAAAGCCACGAGGAGTTCCGCGACGAGATGCGTGCGGCTGTGGACCAGTTCTCCCGCCTCCGCCCGCTCAAACCGGAGGTGTGGGACCATCTGGCGCAGAGTCTCTACTACATCTCGGCCTCATTCGACGACCCGGCCGGGTACGAGCGGCTGCGAGCCTTCCTGGCCGACGCGGATCGACAACACGGGACAGCCGGGAACCGGGTCTTCTACCTGGCCACACCCCCCGCAGCCTACGCCACCATCGTGGCTCGGTCGGGGGCCGCCGGGCTGGTCAGTGATGTCTGGGACGGGCCACGAACGGGTGATGCCACAAGCAAGGGTCAAGGCTGGACCCGGACCATCATGGAGAAGCCGTTCGGACGGGATCTGTCAACGGCCCAGGCACTGAACGCCGACATCCACAAGGTTTTCCGCGAGCGACAGGTGTACCGCATTGACCACTACCTCGGGAAAGAAACCGTACAGAACATCCTGACCTTCCGGTTCGGCAACAGCATCTTCGAGCCCCTGTGGAACCGACGATATGTCGATCACGTGCAGCTCCTGGTCGCGGAGGATCTGGGAGTGGAGGGGCGGGGCGAGTACTACGACACGGCAGGCGTGGTGCGGGACATGGTGCAAAACCACATGCTTCAACTCCTGTCGCTCGTGGCCATGGAGCCGCCGGCCACCTTCGACCCGGACGCCGTCCGCGACGAGAAGGTCAAGGTCCTTCGGGCGATCCGGCCGGTCAACCTCCCCCGCGCCGGCGACGTGACGATCCGCGCGCAGTACGTGAGCGGCATCCAAGGCGGGAAGAAGATCCCGACCTATGCCGACGAGCCAGGTGTTGCGGATGGGACGGCGACGGAGACCTATGCGGCCCTGCGACTGGAGATCGACAACTGGCGCTGGGCCGGGGTGCCGTTCTACTTGAGGACCGGAAAGGCGCTGCCGAAGCGCGTCACCGAGGTGACGATCCAATACAGGCAACCGCCACTCCTGCTGTTTCAGCACGCTGCCCACACCGGTCACCAGGACCGGGATGCTATTGAACCGAATCGGCTTACCCTCAGGATCCAGCCCGACGAAGGCATCTCGCTGCGGGTTGGGCTGAAGCCACCAGGGCCGCGAATCAGCCTGGTCCCGGCCAGGCTGGGTTTCGCCTACAAGGACACCTTCGGCGTTGAGCCGGCTGAGGCGTATGAGCGGCTGCTCGTGGACTGCATGCTGGGCGACTCGACGCTGTTCATCCGCCGCGATGAGGTCGAAACCGCCTGGGCGTTGATCACGCCGGTCCTGGAGACATGGGCAGCCGCCGGACGCAGCGGCCTCGCCTACTACCCGGCCGGGAGCTGGGGACCGAAAGAGGCCGACCGTTTCATCCAGGCCGACGGTCGGGAGTGGGTCAATCCATGATCACTGCGCGGCGGGCCAACACGAACACCTCGCATAGTCTCCCGAGTCACAAATTCGATGAATATCTCTGGAGATGCTCAGGCCCCTCTCTTCCCCTCTCCCTCTGGGAGAGGGTGCGGGTGAGGGTCTTTCCAGTGCGGACTACCCCCTCACCCTCGCCCTCTCCCCCACGGGGGCGAGGGGGAACTTATTGCGCAGATTTCTGACTCAAGAAACTAGCTATGGATACCGGACAGGCTCGTAGACGCGTCATTGACCTTATGGTGCTGGCCGATCAGACTGCGCTCGCGAAAGAAGCCGCGGAGCGATGCGCCCGGATCGCGCAGGAGGCCCTTGCCCGCGCCGGCCGCTTCACCATCGCCCTATCCGGCGGCTCGACCCCGAAGCTTCTCTACTCGCTCCTGGCCGCCGATCCATACTCCACTCGCCTCCCGTGGCAACAGACCCACGTCTTCTGGGGCGATGAGCGAGCGGTGCCGCCAGGAAATCCGGAGTCGAACTTCGGGATGGCCAAGGCCTCGCTCCTCGACCGAGTCCCGATCCCGGCCGACCGCGTGCATCGTATCGAGGCCGAACGCCAGGATCTCGATGTCGCCGCCCGCGAGTACGAGGCCGAGATCGCGAAGAGCTTCGCGGTGCGGCCGACAGGGGACCCGCCTTCGTTGGACCTTATCCTCTTGGGCTTAGGGCCCGACGGGCACACCGCCTCCCTCTTCCCGCACACTGATGCTGTCCGGGTAACCAATCGATGGGTGGTACGTAATCATGTCCCGACACTGAAGACCGACCGCGTAACGCTCACCGCCCCGATCCTCAACCGGGCCGCGACGGTCCTCTTCCTCGTCGCGGGGGCCGAGAAGGCCTCGGCCCTTCAGGCGGTGCTGGAAGGACCGGCCGATCCGGACCGGCTACCGGCCCAGCTTATCCAGCCGGCCTCGGGCCGTCTGGTATGGCTGGTGGACCGGGCCGCCGCCAGCATGCTCGCGAAATAGACATGGTGTTACTTTGTCATTGCGAGCGACCAACGGGAGCGTGGCAATCTCACCGTCCCTGCATTGCGGGATTGCTTCGTCGCGAGGCTCCTCGCAATGACACTGCCGCTAATGCGTTTGTATTAGGGCAGCTCCCATGATCCTTGCGGGCGACATCGGGGGGACGAAGACCGTCATCGGCCTTTTCGAGCAGGCGGGCGACCGCCTGCAAGCCGTCCGCGAGGAGACATTTCCCAGCAAGGGCTACGCGACGCTCGAGGCGATCCTCGACCGGTTCCTAGGCGGCGGGTCCCGCCCGGCGCTCCGCTCCGCCTGCTTCGGTGTGGCCGGACCGGTGGTAGAAGGCAAGAGCAAGACGACGAACCTTCCCTGGGAGTTGGACGAGCCGACCCTGGAGAAAGCCCTCCAGGTCCCGCGAGCCAAACTTCTAAACGATCTTGAGGCGGCGGCCTACGGGATGCTCCACCTCGATCCAACAGACTTGTGTGTGCTCCAGCCCGGCCTCACGCGTCAAGGGAACATCGCCGTCATCGCAGCCGGCACCGGTCTCGGTCAGGCAATACTCTACTGGGACGGGGCTCGTCACCACCCGATCGCCTCCGAGGGAGGGCACGCCGACTTCGCCCCACACACCGATTGCGAGATGGAACTGTTGATCTACCTGCGACGGGAGTTCGGTCATGTGAGCTGCGAGCGGCTGCTTTCGGGGCCGGGGCTTTTCAACATCTATCGTTTCTTGCGGGACAGCGACTATGCCACCGAGCCGGAGTGGCTGCGCCAACGGATCGCGCAAGGCGACCCCAGCGCGGTGATCTCCCAGATCGGGCTGGCAGGAGAGCACCCACTGTGTACACGAGCGCTCGACCTTTTCAGCTCTGCTTATGGGGCCGAGGCCGGGAACCTGGCTTTAAAGACCCTCGCAGTCGGTGGCGTGTATGTCGGAGGAGGCATCGCACCGAAGATCCTGCCCCGCCTCCAGGATGGCGCCTTTATTCACGCCTTCACCGACAAGGGGCGCCTCTCCGATCTGATGCGGTCCATTGAGGTAAAGGTCGCGCTGAACCCCCGTGCGCCTCTGATCGGCGCCGCCCACTTTGCGCTCAGGTTGTAGAGCTCGGGGGTGAGGGGGGCTTCGCGACGGTAAAGACCTCGATCGGGCCGGCTCGCCAGCGCACAATCATCAGGAGGGCTTGGGCACTCCCCCCGCTCGTCGATCCAGCCGCATCAACCCGTCGTACGCCGCATACTTGTACGCCTCACTCCGGGTGGGGACGGCGAATGTCGCATGGATGAAGTAATCGATCTGGTCCCCTTTGTGCAGAACGAGTTGACCCAGGTG
>JBGPUH010000052.1:0-10808 GCA_041491025.1 Methylomirabilis sp. (SeqCode) | reverse complement strand
TGAATTTTGCGCACGGCAGCCTGTACATGCTCGGCGCCTACCTCGCTTTCTACTTCATCCGAGCCCTGGGCGGAAACTTCTGGGTCGGCCTGCTTCTGGGGCCGGTGGTGGTGGCCTCCGTCGGCTGGGCCCTGGAGTTCTTCTTCCTCCGCCGGGTCTACCAGCTCGATGTTGCCTTCCAGCTCCTCCTCACGTTTGCCTTTGTCTTGATCTTCGACGATCTGGTCAAGCTGGTCTGGGGCCCCCTCTATCAGTCGGTCTCGACGCCTCCGGTGCTTTCCGGCGCCATCCTCTTCATGGGGCGTCCCTATCCCGTCTACAACCTTTTCATCCTGACGGTAGGTTCGCTTGTGGGGCTCGGGCTGTGGCTGTTGCTGGAGCGGACGCCGTGGGGGACCCTGGTACGGGCGGCCGCCTCGGACCGGGAGATGGCCAGCGCCCTAGGCGTCAGGGTTCCGAGACTCTACTCGGCGGTCTTCATTTTCGGGGCGTGGCTGGCGGCCCTGGGAGGCGCGCTCTCGGTCCCCGTGCATACCATCTCACCCGGGATGGGGGAGTCGATCATCATCGAGGCCTTCCTGGTGGTCGTGATCGGCGGCCTCGGGAGTCTCAAAGGCGCCTTCCTCGGGGCGGTCCTGATCGGCCTGCTTCACGCCTACGGGATCATGTTTCTGCCGATGTTCGAGCTAGCCCTGGCCTACATCGGCATGGCCATCGTCCTCATCATCCGGCCGTGGGGCATGTTCGGGGTCAGGGAGGCGTGATGGGCGTCTCGGCATCCGGGAAGTTGTGGTTGCGCGTGTTCGTGGTGGGGATCGTGCTGGTCCTCCTGGCGGTCCCACAGGTGGCTGGCCGTTTCTGGCAGTACCTGACCCTCAACATCTTGCTCCTGTCTCTCTTCTCGCTGAGCTTCAATCTCCTCTTCGGGATGACCGGCCTGCTCTCATTCGGACATGCCGCCTTCTATGCGACCGGCGCCTACGCCACGGCGCTGTTCCTTCGCACGGGGATGGTTCCTCTCTTGCCGTCGGTGATCATGGGGACAGTGGTGGCCGCGCTGCTTGCCGCCCTCATCGGTTTTTTCTGTGTGCGGCACACCCATGTGTACTTCGCGATGCTGACCCTGGCCTTTGGCATGATGGTCTACGCCATCGTGTGGAAGTGGACGCCGGTCACGGGCGGAGACGACGGTCTCGTCGGAATTCCCCGAGGCTCGTTGAGCATCCCGGGCCTCTTCACCATCGGGATGGGTCCGCTGGCTCACTATTACTATTTCCTGACCGTCCTCGCCCTGTTGGGGATGTACGCGCTGTACCGCATCAGCCGCTCACCCTTCGGCCTCATCCTCAATGGGATGCGAGAGAACGCCGGCCGAGTCGAATTCTCCGGGATCTCGGCGCGCCGCTACCTCTGGTGGACATTCACGATCGCCGGGCTCTTCGCGGGACTGGCGGGCAGCTTGATGGCGCCTCTCGAGAGCACCGTAGCGCCCGCCTCGGCCCACTGGGCCAAGTCGGCCGAGCCGGTCATGGCCAGTCTGATCGGTGGCCCCTTCGCGTTCGCAGGGCCCATCGTCGGATCACTGATCTACATCGGGCTCAAGGAGGTCATCGTCCGATTCACACAGTACTGGCTCCTGATCTTCGGGGCAGTCCTGCTCGTTCTGGTCCTCGGCTTCCGAGGGGGAGTCGTGGGTTTTCTGCTACAGCGGATGGCGAGACCGGAGGTGCCGATGCCGCCGGCGGAGGGATGATGGAGACGCTTCTGCGCGCCGAAGGCGTCAAGAAGGCCTTCGGGACATTCATGGCCGTGGACGGCGTTGACCTGACCCTTCCCCCAGGTGGGGTCACGGCCGTGATCGGGCCGAACGGCGCCGGCAAGACCACGCTCATCAACCTCTTGACCGGAAGGCTGATCCCTGACGACGGGCGGATTACCTTCCATGAGCAGGACATCACGACGCTGAGTCCCAGCGAACGGGTCCGCCGTGGGATGGGGCGGTCCTTCCAACTGGTCAACATTTTCCCGCGGCTCACAGTGCACGAGAACGTGGTGATCCCGGTCCTGGCCCACCGCCGCCTGTCGGGCGACATGTTCCGTCCTCTGGACGGCCTGTCCGATGTGCACGCCAGGGCCAACGCCATCCTCGAGCAGGTGGGTCTTCTCCCGCGGGCCCACCGTCTGGCCGGCCAGCTCTCCCATGGCGATCAGCGCCTTCTGGAGATCGCGTTGGCCCTTTCCACCGATCCGCACCTCTTGATCCTGGACGAGCCGACGGCCGGGATGAACCCGCGAGAGCGCGTCCAGGTTCTGGAGCAGATCCGCCGGCTGGCGGGCGAAAGGGAAGCGACGTTCCTCCTGGTCGAGCACGACATGGATGTGGTCTTTTCACTCGCCCAGCGAATCGTGGTCATGCACCAGGGGCGGGTCCTCGCCGATGGCACGCCAGAGGCCATTCAGCAGGACTCGCAGGTCCGGAACGTCTACCTGGGCGAAGCGGTCCTGGGTAAGACACGGACATCGACGATCGGCGGCCCCGTCAGCGACATCATCCTGGAAGTCCGCCAGTTGAACACGCACTACGGGCTCAGCCATGTGCTGCACGACGTCTCGCTCTTCGTGCGGCAGGGCGAGGCGGTCGCAATACTGGGTCGGAATGGGGTGGGCAAGACGACGACCCTCCGGAGCATCATGGGCCTCACGCCGCCCAAGAGTGGGAGCATCCAGCTCCGCGGGCAGGAGGTCGCGGGCCGTCCCGCCTACGCCATCGCCTCGCTCGGGGTGAGCTATGTCCCCGACGACACCCGGATCTTTCCTGACCTGACAACGCTCGAGAACCTCCGGCTTCCGAGGCAGGTGCTGAGGCGGGGCAACGGCCGCTGGAACATCGAGAAGGTAGAGGCGATCTTCCCACCTCTCCGGGATTTGAAACATCGCAAAGGCCGGTTCCTTTCCGGAGGGGAGAAGAAGATGCTGGCCATCGGCCGGGCGCTCATGGCTGACCCCGAGGTGCTGCTGTTGGACGAACCGTCGGAGGGCTTGAGCCCGCTCATCGTCCGAATGCTCCTGGACGCGCTCGAGCGGATCAGGAAGGGAGGGGTGACGATCCTCTTGGCGGACCAGAACCTGAAGTTTGCCCGCGAAGTGGCGGATCGCGCCTACATCCTCGAGAAGGGAGCGATCGCCTATGGGGGCGCAATGGCGGAGCTGTGGCGGGACGAAGAGATCGTGAAGAAGTACCTGGCCGTGTAGCCAGGACGTCGCACTAGACTAGCCTGACGAGGCCTGGAGGAGAGGAGATGCCAATAGGGCTGAAAGGGGTGCTGCCCCCCATCCCGACACCGTTTCGGGAGGATGGAGAGGTGGCCTACGATAAGCTGGCGGAGAATTTAGAACGGTGGAATCGAACCGACCTCAGCGGGTATCTGGTGACGGGTTCGAACGGAGAGTTCGCCGCCCTCACCGAGCATGAGAAGATGCGGATCTGGGAAGTGGCGAGGAAACACATTCCGACCCAGAAGCGGTTTCTCGCCGGGACCGGCTGCGAAACGACGCGAGAAACCATTGCCATGACCAAGCAGGCGGCCTCTGCCGGCGCCGAGGCGGCCCTTGTGGTGACGCCGTGGTATAATAAGGGGGCGATGAAGAGCCGGGAGCTGGTGGCGCACTTCACCGCCGTTGCGGATGCTGCACCGATCCCGATTCTGCTTTATAATGTTCCGCAATTTACCGGTGTCACGATGGGATCAGACGCGGTGGCCAAGCTGGCCGAGCATCCGAACATCACCGGCATGAAGGACAGCGCCGGCGCCATGGAGATGTTCGCTGAATATGTTCGCGTGACCCCTCCCTCTTTCCAGCTCTTCATCGGGAGCGCGTTGAGCTTTTACGTCGCGCTGTGTCTGGGGGCGCGAGGTGGCATCCTGGCCCTGGCGAATATCGCCCCGCAGGAGTGCGTGTTGATCCAGCGTCTCTTCGAGGACGGCAAGCAGGAGGAGGCGAAGCGGCTGCAGCTCAGGTTGCTGCCGCTCGCTCGCACCGTCACGTCGCGGTTCGGGATCGGTGGGTTGAAGGCCGCAATGACCATGCGGGGGTACTACGGCGGGCCGCCAAGGCCGCCGCTGCTGCCGCCTACGGCAGAGGAGGTCGAGGCGATTCGGTTAGCGTTGGTGGCCGCCGGCGTATTGTGACGAGGCGCTTCCCCCACGAGGGGGAGAGGCGAGGTGAGGGGGGTGAGTGGTGGGCATGTGGGCAGTGATGGTCATAGGAAAAGGAGTGGAACAATGATCGATAAAGAGCTTCTCGAGATCTTGGCTTGTCCGGCATGCAAAGCCGATGTTGTGCTGGAGGAGCAAGCTGCGAGGATCGTCTGCACGGCCTGCGGGCGGCGCTACCCGATACGAGATGGGATTCCAGTCATGCTGATTGACGAGGCGGAACAGGGCCCTCCGGCGAAAAAATAAGGAGCCATCTTGGCATCTGGAGGGAGTGCATCGGACGCTAGTAAGCCGAAGGTCAGGGTCAGGTTCGCGCCAAGTCCCACAGGCTACCTGCATGTGGGTGGGGCAAGGACGGCTCTCTATAACTGGTTGTTGGCCCGCCATGACAATGGGGTCTTCATCCTTCGAATCGAAGACACCGATCCCGAACGGTCCACCGACGAATCGGTCGCCGGAATCCTGGAAGCGATGCGCTGGCTGGGCCTGGACTGGGATGAAGGGCCGGAAGTCGGCGGTGCATTCGGGCCGTACCGGCAGGCCGAACGACTCGACCTGTACCGGGAGCATGCCCGAAGGCTGCTCGATGTCGGGAAGGCCTATTACTGCGTCTGCAGGCCGGAGGAACTGGAGGCTCGCCGCAAGGCGGCGCTGGCTGCCGGCCTGTCGCTCAAGTACGACGGCCGCTGCCGCGGACGAGGTTCCCGCCCTTCCGCACCTCCAGGCGCCGCTGTCCGTCTACTGATACAGGGAGAGGGGGTCGTCGAGATCGCCGATTTGGTTCATGGCCCCATCCGTTTCGAAGATGCCGAACTGGACGACTTCATCCTCCTTCGGTCCGACGGGATGCCGACGTACAACTTCGCCGTCGTGGTCGACGATGTGCTGATGCGGATTACCCACGTCATCCGGGGTGACGATCATATCTCGAACACGCCGCGCCAGGTCAAACTCTACGAGGCTCTCTGTCTGCCGCTCCCCCGCTTTGCCCATATCCCGATGATCCTTGGGCCCGATCGATCGCGCCTCTCCAAGCGGCACGGCGCCATGGGCGTCATGGCCTACCAGCAGATGGGCTACTTGCCGGAGGCGATGGTGAACTACCTGGCGCGGCTCGGTTGGTCTCACGGGGACCAGGAGATCTTCAGTCAGGAAGAGTTGATCCGGCTCTTTACCCTTGAGAAGGTCGGCAGGACCCCCGCTGTCTTCGACCCCGTCAAGCTCGAATGGCTGAACGGCCAGTACATCAAGCGGGCCGTCCCTGACCGACTGGCGGCGTTGGTCAAGCCTTTCTGGGAGGCGAGTGGCGTGAGCCGAGAGGGGCTGGAGAGGAGGGGCGATGCGTGGCTCCAGGCGGTCGCCGGCCTCTTTCAGGAGCGGGCAAGGACCCTCTCGGAGCTTGCCTCTTCCTCCCAGTTCGTGTTTGAGGGGAAGATCGAGCGGGACGAGGAGGCGGTCCGCAAGATCCTCACCCAGGAGGCGAAGGACCGGGTCCGCGCGCTCCTGCAGGAGGTCGAGACGCTACCACGCTTCACCGCTGCCGCTCTGGAATCGCTGTTTCGGACGAGGGCGGCGGGCCTTGGCCTGAAGCTCCTCGATGTGGCTCAACCGTTCCGGGTCGCGCTGTCTGGGAAAACCGTCAGCCCTCCTATCTTCCCCATGATGGAACTGATGGGATGGAACCTGGTGCGGCGCCGGGTGGAAGAGGCACTGAAGGAGGACGGATGAAGATCGAGGCACTGCTTGATGGGCTTCGCAAGCAGTTCGAGGAGCTTGAGCGGGAATTCAGACAGGAGCTTCCCAAACAAATCCAGGCTGCGAGGGAGCTGGGTGATCTGAGGGAAAGCGGCGAGTATGAAACGATCAAGGACCGGCAGGGGTTCGTGCAAGCTCGCATGGCCTTCCTTCAGCAGCGCATCTCCGAAATCAGCAGGATCGACCTCCGATCGGTTCCGACGGATCGGGTTGCCCTCGGGAGCACCGTCTTCGTTGAAGATGAGGAGACTGGCGAAGAAACCTCCTACACCCTGGTCTTTCCGGAGGCGATGGATGGCAGGCGTGGCTGGATATCAGTCGCCTCGCCCATCGGCCGAAGCCTCATCGGCAAGCAGGTTGGGGATCGGGTCGTGATCCGGACGCCGGGCGGCACCAGAGCGTGCGAAGTGTTGAAGCTTCAAACGCTCCACGAGAGCCTCCAGGGCGGCTCCGATGAAACGGACTCACAGTAATATCGTCATTGCGAGCGAAACGAAGCAATCTCATCGTTCTTTGCTGAAGCCACGCCGAGGGCATCGCTTGAGCTTTTGACCTTGACTTTTCTGCACCGTTCTTTCATATTGTCAGCGTCCAAAGGGCTTCCCTTTGGACGTTCATTTTTGTTGGGGGGTCGTCCAACGGTAGGACGGCAGACTCTGGATCTGCTTATCGAGGTTCGAATCCTTGCCCCCCAGCCACTCCGAACTCGTTGAATCTCTTGGCCCGCTTGGCGATTGGTCGAGCGGGCCTTTTGTGTCCTCTGGAGGCTGGGGCGCGTGGGGGCGATGCGAGAGGCGTCATCGGTGCCGCTCCTGGTGAGGTGTGGCTGGCTGGTGATCTATTGATGATGCGAACGTCATATGCTCGGCGGTGTGACCACCGGCATTATTCGAGCGTATTAATATATGTATAGCGATGGTGATTGGTCATCGGGTCTGAAGGAGGAACACCATGAACACCGTGAAGGGCGGACGCTGGAGTGTGCTGCTCCTCGTGAGCGCGCTGGTGGTCACGGTGCCGCTGACGGTGGCGGAGGCACGCGGCAGAGGTGGAGGTGGTGGCGGGAGAGGCGAGGGCGGATTTGGCAGGGGTGGCGGCCTCCACGGCGGAGGGTTTGGTCACGGGTTCTCCGGCCGGGGATTTTCTCGTGGGGGGTTCCGCGGTGGCGTCGTCGTCGGACTTGGTGGGTGGTGGAACCCGTGGTGGTACGGGGCGTACTGGCCGTACGGTTGGGGAGCGCCCGGATACGCTGGCTACGGGTACCCTGGGTACCCCTATGGGGGGTACGATCTGTCGTACGCCTACCCTCCCGCTGGTCCACCGGCTGCGTACGACTACGGGGTGGAGACCTTCCAGGGGCCCCCTGAGCCGCCGCCAGTGAACTATCCGGCGCCACCTGGGAACTATTATCAGGCCCCGCCGGTGAGCTATCCGGCGCCAATGGGTCCACAGGCGGCGCCAAGCGCTGCGCCGCCGGCGAGCTTTTGGATGCCGAGGGATCCTCGGGCCGCGCCAGGCGCGGCGCCGCCGACGGCATCGCTCCAGATCGAGGTAACGCCCGGAGAGACGGAGATCCTGGTGGATGGCGCACGGGTGGGGATGGCCAAGGAGTTTATGGGGCCCGTCACCGTTCCGGTGGCGGCTGGGGCGCACGCCCTGGGGCTCAGGGTGGGCGGGCTGACGATCATCGAGAACATCGTGGCCTCGCCGCGGACGACGGTGCTCATCAAGCGAGATCTGGGAACGACCGTGGTGCCCCCGCAGTAGCTGCTCCCGCCAGAGACGACCGTCTCGAGCACCGGCCCTGCATGACATGCAGGGCCGGTGGTGTTTGTAGGGCGACGCCTTGCGACACCGTCTCCCTGGGCCATCCCGGTGATGGTCGTCGGAGCCTGAAGCTCGTGTCCAGCTTGGCCCACGCACGGTCCGCAGCCATGTTCACATGAGGATCGGATGGCGGTGACCGTCGCTGGGGGAGTGGGGTCACCGAGGGCGGTGGTGTCGCCGGCTTCGCGAAGAGGCCCGGATGAGCTGCCCCCCTTAAACCGGTCCATGTGTTATGTTAGGAATCGGCCGGGTGGTTCGCGGGGCGTCCATCAGGGACGGAGAATATCTACAAGATCTACGCAGAGAGCTTCCGTGGAGAAGATCATTTGCGCCGCATGCTGGAGGAGGCACAGACCATCGTGAGCGATGCTATTGCGGCGGTGCCTGAGCGCGGCAGAGGTGGCTCTTCGTCGGGCCTTCATCAGAGGACGGTAAACGAAGCCGTGGAGGTGTGGGGCAACGAGGGAGATCCTAACTGATGCATTCGGAGATTTCATCCAGAACAAAACGGAAGGAGAGACCATGAGCGAACAAACCCGTGCCAGCAGCCCGATCTACAGTCTTCTACCCACGGAAATCGAGGGGTTCAGTTCGCTCACCGAGCTTGCCCTGGATTTGCGCTGGTCATGGAACCATGGCGCCGACGGCGTGTGGAAGCAGCTCGACCCCGCCCTCTGGGAGCTAACTCGAAACCCGTGGGTCGTCCTCCAGACAGTCTCTCGGGAAAAACTCCAGCTCCTGTTAGCCAATCCCGCATTCCGCCAGAAGGTGGATGCTCTCGTGCAAGCTGAGAAGCACGCGGCGGAGTCGCCCGCGTGGTTTCAGCAAAATCATCCGCAGGCTCCCCTGACCTGTGTCGCATATTTCAGCATGGAATTTATGTTGAGTGAGGCTCTTCCGATTTATTCAGGGGGGCTTGGCAATGTGGCCGGCGATCAACTGAAAGCCGCCAGCGATCTGGGCGTGCCGGTGGTCGGCGTCGGGCTACTCTACCAGCAAGGCTATTTCCGCCAGGTGATCGACAAGGACGGGGCGCAACAGGCGCTCTATCCGTATAACGATCCAGGGCAATTGCCGATCACGCCTTTGCGCCAACCAAATGGCGAGTGGTTGCGGTTGGAGATCGCGTTGCCCGGTTACTCGGTCTGGCTGCGCGCTTGGCAGGTCCAGGTCGGCAGAGTGAAACTCTACCTGCTGGACACCAATGACGCCGCGAACTTCCCCGCGCATCGAGGGATTACCAGCGAGCTCTACGGCGGCGGGCCGGAGCTGCGCCTCAAGCAAGAGCTGGTCCTCGGGATCGGCGGATGGCGGCTGTTGGGCACCCTCGGCATTCAGCCCGAAGTCTGCCACCTGAATGAAGGGCATGCGGCCTTCGCCGTGTTGGAACGCGCCCGCAGTTTCATGGAAGAGACCCGGCAGCCCTTCGACGTCGCGCTGGCCGTCACGCGAGCGGGTAACCTCTTCACCACCCACACGGCGGTGACCGCCGGCTTTGACCGTTTCGCGCCAGCCCTCATCGAGCAATACCTCGGTGGTTATGCCGAGAAGCGGCTCGGCACGACACTCCACGATTTGCTGGCCCTGGGCCGCCAGAACCCGAACGACTCCTCGGAGAGTTTCAACATGGCATATCTGGCAATCCGGGGGAGCGGGGCGGTGAATGGCGTGAGTCGCTTGCATGGGAATGTCAGCCGGCACCTCTTTGCGCCTCTTTTTCCCCACTGGCCGGCGGACGAAGTGCCCGTCGGACACGTGACCAACGGCGTCCACATGCCGACCTGGGACTCGGCCCCGGCCGATGATCTGTGGACGGAAGCCTGTGGAAAGGACCGCTGGCTGGGGACGACGGAAACCCTGGAGCAGGACATTCGCCGCGTCTCCGACGCCAGCCTTTGGCAATTTCGCATCGCCGCCAGCAAGTCTCTTGTTGAATGCGCTCGCGAGCGATTGTCCAGGCAACTGGCCGCCTCCGGCGCGTCGTCCGAGGCGGTTGACGGCGCGAGGCGTCTGTTTGATCCCAACGCGTTGACGCTGGGCTTCGCGCGCCGCTTCGCGACCTACAAGAGGCCGAACCTGCTGCTGCACGACCCGGAGCGGCTGCTTCGCCTGTTGGCCAATCCTCAGCGCCCGGTGCAACTCATCCTTGCCGGCAAGGCCCATCCGGCGGACCAGGCGGGGCAGACCTTGATTCAGGAATGGACGCATTTCATCCGCCGGCCCGAGACCCGCCTCCATATCATCTTCCTCAGCGACCACGACATGCTGTTGACCGAGCACCTGGTGCAGGGGGTGGATGTCTGGATCAACACGCCACGGCGACCCTGGGAGGCGAGCGGAACGAGCGGCATGAAGGTGCTCGTCAATGGAGGCATCAATCTCTCGGAATTGGACGGCTGGTGGGCGGAAGCCTATACGCCTGAAGTGGGGTGGGCGTTGGGGGACGGCCGGGAGCATGGCGACGATCCCGCTTGGGACGCTGTCGAAGCCGACGCGCTCTACGACCTGCTCGAGCGCGAGGTAATCCCGGAGTTTTATACCCGAGACGAGAGCGGCATTCCCACCGCATGGGTCAAGCGGATGCGGGAAAGCATGGCGCGGTTGACCCCGCGCTTCTCCGCCAACCGCACGGTGCGCGAATACACCGAGGAACACTACCTCCCGGCTGCAGCCGCCTACCATTTGCGCATTGCCAATAAAGGTGCAATCGGCAGGCAAATGGTCGATTGGCAGCACAGTCTGGAACAGCAATGGGCCACGCTACACTTCGGCGAAGTGAAGGTTGAGACTCGTGGCGAGCAGCACGTATTTGAGGTTCAGGTCTGTCTCAATGACCTCGACCCCATGGCGGTCCGGGTAGAGCTTTACGCCGACGGAATCAACGGCGGCAGCCCGGTGCGGCAGGAGATGAAGCGCGTTCGCCAACTGGCCAGCGCGTCGGGCGGCTACCTTTATAGCGCGGCTGTGCCTGCGACCCGCTCGGCGAGAGACTATACGGCGCGAGTGATA
>JBGPUH010000051.1:0-10862 GCA_041491025.1 Methylomirabilis sp. (SeqCode) | reverse complement strand
TGGATGAAGCCAGGCCTCCAGTAGCCGTCTCCGTTGCTCCGCGCTGACCTGCAACCCGAATCGATGGATCGTGAACTCCAGGGCCTGCTCGGAGACCCTCCAGAAGTCCTGATACTTCCCCATCAGGCTTCGAAGGAACGTGTATTCCAGTTGCTTCGCCCGCCACTGCGTATTGAAGGCCACGGGGTCTGGAGCAACTGCTTTGCATGCTTCGGCGATGGCTCCCACATCCACCACCGTGCCGTACATATCAAACGCAATCCCTTTGACCCGAGGCCTTGCCACTACCCCTTCTCCTCCCAATGTCTAAGCCACACGTCACATCTCTTTGTAGAATACAAACATCTGGAGGCCGAGCAAGAAAACGAAGAGGGGCCAGAGACGGCCAAACCATCGCCCCTCGTCACGGTGGCGAAGCTGGAACCACCGGCTCAGGCCGGCCAGCAGCGCGAAGGTCGCCATGACCCCATGTTGGAGCGCGATGTAGGTCTGAGAATCATCGGCAGCCACGCCGAGGTCGTGAGTATGGCCGAAGAGCATGAAGCCGCCCACGAGGCACAGCGAGGGGAAGATATAGGCCCAGCGCGACTGCCGGACGTGTCCGCCCCTCCCGAGATACTCGACCCATCCCAGAGCAAGGACCAACACGACCGACAGCCGATGCTGGACCATTTCGGGGATGCGCATGCTCTCGAGGAAGCCGACCGGACCAAAAGGCCAGGCCTCCGGGTCGTTCCGGACGAACAGGAAAACGGCCAGCAGCACAAAGACCATCGGCCAGTGGCGGGCCCACCGGAACCGTCGGACGGAGACGCCTTCCAGAAATGATCCGATCGCCATGACGATCAGGGCGGCCCCGGCCCAATTGTGGTTGAACTCCGAATAGGCGAAGTCATCAGCGGTCTGCTGGAGCGCCGGCCAGGGTCCCGGCCCTAGCCCAGGCGACGAAAAGCGGGGCAGGCGAGGCCTGAACAGGTCGGAGAGTCTCGAGAGGCTCAGCGTGCCACGGGGATCATCGACCGCAGGCGGCACCACGCTCAGGACAGCCGCCAGGGCCAGGATTGCTGCGCCGACGCTGACCTCGATCTCCACCAGCGACAGGAGACGGCTCGCCAACGTAGCCCGACCCTCGTCCGATGGCTTCTCCGAGAGCCCAGCGCTCTTGAGGGCGGGCCGGATCACGAGGAAGTTCAGCGATCCGGCCACCAGCACGGGCAGCAGCAGAAGCATCTTGGCGAGGAGCGTCAGCCCATAGGGCGACGCAATGATGGCGCGCAGGCTATCCAAGTGCCGAGTGGCGTTGTAGACGCCGCTGCCGACCAGAACCGCCACGCTGGCAAGGGCGATCGGGGTGATCCGGTTCACGATGGGCGCGAGGATGGGGTGCGTCGTCGCCGCTTCCAGCTCGCGCATCCGGCCCAGCAGCAAGCGAAAGTAGATCAGCAGGCCAATCCACGAAGTAGCGGCCAAAATGTGGAGGCCGTCGGAGGCCATGGCGATGAGCGAACCGGAGACCAGCGCGGTCGCATGGCTGGCGAGGATGCGCGAAGTGAGTGCGCCCGCGGCGAGCACCAACACGGTCAGCCAGCGTATCCGGGACCAAGGCCACGACCGCGCAGTCGTCTGACCGAGCTCACGAGGCGTGGCGAGCGCAACCAGCAGGGCCGCGATCAAGATACTTCGGCCAATCCAGACCCAGCCAGCATTGGTCCGCGTGAGCAGTCGCCAGACGACGGCGAATTCCACGCCGCTAAAAAGCGTACCGCCCATGATATCGACAACCTGCAGGTAGAGTTCAGGCAGGCCCACGATCAGCGCGAACCATGCCGCGGCTTTGGCAATGCCGACGACCCGGCGCTCGATCGGATCAAGGTGGCTGATGGTAAGGCCGGATCTACACAGGGTGGGGCGAAGGAGGGCAATCACGAACCACGGGCCGGCAGCGGCCGTCACGAGGGCAATGAGCAGGACCGGGCGAAACAGGGCATCGAGCATGGCGGGCGGTTGGTCTTTGGACGCGCGCCTACGTCATGATGCTGAGCTGCCGGCCTAGCGCTGATGCGGGGACGGGGACACTCCTCTTCAAATCCGGGCGATCCAATTCAGGCCCTCAAAAACAGATTTCAGGGAGTCCAGGTTACTGCGAGTGAACAGGTTCTTAGCGGCGCCTCGCCACAGCCCCTGTCGAGCCTGGGCGATCGAATCGCTCACCGAGACCGCCACGTGTTGCATGACCGAGGCATCGCGGTAGCAATCGATCATGCACCGGGTACAGCCGTCCCGGATGCGGCGGGAGTCGTCGAACTCGAATATCGAGCAGATCGGCTCCTCCCAGTAATGGCATCGCCAGATGAGGAAGTTCCAATCCAGGTAGAAGTATTTGTAGCCACCCAGGCACTCGAACCGCTGCGGCTCCTTCCGCAAGAACCGCTGCATCTCTTCGAGGGAGGCCGTGGGGTTGACGACATGAAGGTGCCGTTTGAGCTTCTTCACCTCATCGAACGCCCGCAGAAGCTCATCGGGGGTATAGCTGACGAGGTGGGAATTGGCGTGGCCCAGGAAGCTGGAGCCGAGGGTGGTCAAGGGGTACGAAAAGGTCACGCTCTCAAAGCCGAGGCTCTTTAAGAAGTCAGGAAGCTGCGCGTAGTCGTCGATGAGGCGGCTCATCGTGACCGACGCGGTGCTTTGGATCTTCACTTGCCGGAGCAGCTCGTTCGCCTTCTTGATCTTGTCGCAGACCTTCGGGAGCCTGCGGTTGTCCTCGTGGACTTTCGCCGAGGCAGCATCGATGGAGATGATGATGCTCGAGAGGCCGCTCTCCTTCAGCGCCTGAATATTCGGCGCGTCGAGCCGGGAACCGTTCGTGACCAGGATGACGACCATCCCCCGGCCCTTCGCATGGCGGATGATGGCGAAGCAGTCGGGGTGGAGCATCGGCTCCCCGCCGGTGATGACGAGGTACCGGACGTCATGCCTGACCAGGATATCGATCGCGTCCTTAGCCCTGGGCAGGGGGGCGAAGATCCAGTCTTCCCTCGGCAGCGTGTCCAGGCTGAAGCTGCAAAAGTCGCAGGCGGCATTGCAGGCGTTGTTGATGGCGAACTGACAGAAGCCGGGACCCCCTTCGAAGAGGGATTGCTTGACGACCTTCAGCCGCTCGCTGAGTCGACCTGCGGCCGCCCCGTTTGTGCGGGAAGACAGCGCAGCCTTCGTGCCGTTGTCGCTCATGCCGCGGAACTCTTATGCGTCATCATGAAGCCGAGAAACTCCCGGCCTTCTCGCAACCGCCGCACCATCACCTCGCGGTCCTTCAACATGTCCTTGACGATGCGCAGGATCGGCCTGGGACGGAAGTAGAAACGCATGTAGAAGCGCTCCATTGCCTCGAAGATCGCCTCACGGGACAGGCCTGGGTACTGCAGTGTCGCTTCTTGAACGCCCGAGTCGCTGACGAGCTTGTCTTTGACGAGCCACCCGCTTCGGGACGCCTGCTCGTACAGCGCGGTCCCCGGATAGGGGGCCGACAGCGAGACCTGGATGCTATAGACATCGAGCTCGCAGGCGTAGCGGATGGACTGCTCGATGGTCTCCGGCGTCTCGCCCGGGAGACCGACGATAAACGTGCCATGGATGAGGATACCGACCGACTTGCAGTCCCGCGTGAACTTCCGGGCCTGTTCCAGATGAAGCCCCTTTTTGATGTTGTTGAGGATCTGCTGGTTGCCCGATTCGTACCCAACCAGGAGCAACCGCAAGCCGCAGTCCTTGAGGACCTTCAGGGCTTCGTACGGAACATTGGCTTTGGAGTTACACGACCAAGTGATGCCGAGGGTTTTCAATCGCCGGCCGATTTCGATGGCGCGAGGGATGTTGTCAGTGAAGGTGTCATCGTCGAAGAAAAACTCCTTCACCTGCGGGAAATACTCCTTGGCCAGCTTCATCTCTTCATACACGTTCTCCGGGCTGCGGACCCGATAGATATGCCCCCCGAGCGTCTGAGGCCAGAGGCAGAAGGTACATCTCGACCGGCAGCCGCGCCCCGTATAGATCGACACGTAAGGGTGCTGAAGGTAGCCGATGACGTAGTTCTCAATGGTCAGGTCCCGCTTGTACACATCGGTGACAAAGGCCAGCTCGTCCATATTCTGGATGATGGGCCGGTCAGGCGTATGCGCGATATGACCGTTCTTCCGGAAGCTGATGCCATCGACTTCGTCGAACCCGTCCCGGCTCGCGATCTCCCGGATCGTATAATCGAACTCATCACGAGTCACGAAGTCGATCGCCGTGGAGGCGCGAAGGGTCTCCTCGGGGAGCACCGAGGTGTGCGGTCCCACGAACCCGATGAGGGCGCTCGGGCGTTCCTGCTTGAGCCGCTCCGCCACCTTCACGTCGTTGCTCAAAGAGGGGGTGCTGGTGTGAATGATGATCAGGTCATAATCCTTGGCTTGCCGGACCACGTCCTCTAGGCCAAGCCCATCAGGTGGCGCGTCGATCAATTTGCTGCCTTCCACCATGGCTGCAGGCTGGGCCAGCCAGGTGGGGTACCAAAACGATCGGACTTCACGCCGGGCCTGGTATCGGGATCCGGCCCCGCCATCAAACCCGGAATATGAAGGGGGATTCAGAAACAGCGTCTTCCGCATTTAACTTCCTCCCTCGGTGACAGCGCTGCCCGCTGTCCCTGGGCTTAGACGAGATTGTAATGTCATGAGCTCCTTGCGTCCACTCAGCCAGGACTATTCCGCCGGTGCGAAAGGTCCGCCGACCTCAATGTCGCCAAAGAGCCATTGCCTTCCGAGTAAACTGGAAGCCGCATTGTACCTCATGCGGACGTTAGCCGCTAATGAAATGTTCGATCTTCTGGCTGGGACTCGGGCCGATGTATCTCCCTTTCACACCTTGAAGAATGTATTGCCTTTGCCGACGAGGCCATAGGGCTGAATGAGCACTCTCTGTTCCGGATCGGCCACCACCCGGCCGATCTGGTGCGCCTCCCTGCCATGACTCTTCACGATCTCTCGAAACGCCTCAGCATCCCTTTCGGCCACGACGGCACAGAACCCGATGCCCATGTTGAAGACCCGGAACATCTCGGGATCAGGGATGTTGCCCGATTGTTGAATGAGGGAAAATATAGGGGGGACCGGGGGCAACCGATCGATGACATACCCGACTGGTTCAGAATCCGTGTGCAGCCGTAGGAGGTTGAGCAGGCCGTCGCTTGTGATATGGGCGAGCCCCTTGATAGCCAAGGGTCGCTCGAGCGCCTCGACCACCTCTGGCACGTAGATCGCGGTCGGCTCGAGCAACTCCTCCCCAAGTGTGCGCCCGAGTTCCTCGAACGTGGTGTCCACCTTATATGTGTTCTGTGTGAAGAGGACCTGTCGGGCCAGCGTCAGGCCGTTGCTGTGGATCCCGGTACTGCCGAGGCCGATGATGACATCGCCGGGCGTCACGGCCTTGCCCACGATCACTTTGTCCAGCGGGACATGGCCGACACACATCCCGACCAGATCACACCCCCACCCGTCCCGCTCCGACGCCAGCATCTCCCGGATTTGCGCGATCTCCCCGCCACAGATGGCGACACCCGCACGGCGCGCCCCCTCTTTGAACCCCCGCATCAGTTGTTCGAGCAAGACGGGGTTCGCTTCCTGCACAGCGATGTAATCCAGGAACGCAATCGGGCGCGCGCCGACACAGAGCACGTCGTTGGCGTTCATGGCCACGCAGTCTATTCCAACCGTATCGTACTTCTGCATCATCTGAGCGACCAGGAGCTTGGTGCCCACTCCGTCGGTCGAGAGCGCAAGTCCCATCCCGTGACCGATGTCAATGACGTTTGCAAAAAAGCCGATCGGCAGGACCGGCTTCCCGATTCCTCGCACGAAGGCGAACGTCTCGCTGGCCATGGCGATCACTCTCGAGAGGGCCTGCTCCTCTGCCGCCGTATCGACGCCGGCTTGGATATAGGTTGCTGGCACCTTTGCCTCACTCATAGGATTCACTCACTGAGGTATTGCGTTTCGGAAGTACCACGATGCCGACCGCTCAATCTGCCTCCCCAGCGCCGAAGAGGAGACGGAAGACAATCCAAGGAACTCGAGACTGCAACCCCCCGGGGCGACATCTACGATGGAAGATCGTACGGTGTCCTGTCAAGACATTTCCTGTTGTTATGTACCACCTCAACAGTCTCTGATCTTTGGCAGATGTTCAAAAGGGCGGACAACTGAGTCGTCTCACAACGCGTAAGAATCGGCTTGACTCACGCTCGAAATCGTTGTGGTATATTGAGCCTCCGCGACTGCCTGGGTTTGCCGTAGTCCCTGCCGCGTATCGACGGCGTGGGCATAGGTCCGCGAGGAGCTGCCAACTGCCAGGGCCACGAACCTGGCACAATGTACTAGTATGCAGGGTTGATAGGTTTGAAACGGCGAGGAAACCTACCTGCCGGGAGTGTGGCACAATGCCCCCATGGGCGAGTAGTCGTAGTCAGCGAACACAGCTCACACTAAGCCAGAAGGTTTCGCTCGGAGTCCTTCTTGCCGTCGCCAGCCTGATTGGTTTCTTCCTCCTCGAAGGAATCCGTGAGCAGAAGGCCCTTCTCGCGAATTTTGCGAAGAACCAAGCCCGATCTATGGCAATGCTCCTCTGCGCGAGCCTCGAAGATCCCACGCTCTGGGAATCCCCGAAGACACTCCAAGCCTTTGTCGAGCGACTTGCGGCAACTCGGACCAGCGCCCTCATGAGTCAGCCGCAATCTTTCCGCCCCCTGGAAGAACTGGACATTGTGATCTTGGACTCCAGTCACACAGTGCTCGCAGCGAGCATCTCAGGAGAGGTGGGAAAGACATTCACCCGGGACCCCGGGGACGAGATACGCCTTACCATGGCAGACGGGAGGATGCGCGAGTTCGTCGAGCCCGGCGTGATTTCGGCATTCTGGGTGGTCGTCCCTGTGGGGGCCGGAGATGCGAAGAACGGTGTCCTTCTTCTGCGATCCCCTTATGCCACGGTGGGAGCCCAGCCCCATACACTGGCACTGGAATTGACCTGGGAGGCGATCCTGATCGCCATCCTATCGCTTCTGCTCATTCTGTGGATGACCAGACGCTACTTGCTCAGGCCGATCCGCCTTCTCAGGGAAGGCGCCCTGGCCTGGAAGCGGGGGGAGTTGACGCATCGGGTTTCGTTCCCCGGAAGCGACGAACTGGGAGAGCTGCGCGATGCTTTCAACGAAATGGCAACCACTCTTGAGACACAACATGTCCACCTGGCCAGGAAACAGGCCGATCTCGAGGAGAGCCTTCGGCGGAACCGGGAGGCGCAAGCGCAACTGATCCAATCGGAGAAGCTCGCATCCCTCGGCACGCTGGCCGCAGGGGTGGCGCATGAGCTCAACCAACCGCTCATGTTGATCAGAGGGTACGCGCAGAGACTTGTGCGTAAGGAAAACGAGATCGGCCCCAAGGCCCGAGAGGAGATCGAGATCATCGAAGGAGAAACCACCCGAATGACAAGGATCATTCGGCAACTCAAGGACTTTTCCAGAAAATCAACGGGCGATTATCAAGAGGTCGACATCAATTCTGTCATTCAAAGTTCCTTTGCGCTCCTTAGCGAGCAACTTCGCCTACATAAGATTGAGGTCAGGCTGGAGCTCGGCCACGCCCTGCCCAGGATCTGGGGCGATCCGATCCAGCTTACCCAGGTCTTCGTTAATATCATCACCAATGCCCGGGACGCTCTTCACGAGGTCGGAGGAGGCACGTTGACAGTCCGAAGCCGCAACGCGCACGAAAACACTGTCGAGGTCTCATTCGAGGATACCGGACCTGGGATCGACCCTGACATCCTTCCCAGGATATTCGATCCGTTTCTTACCACCAAGGCGGTTGGCTCGGGAACCGGCCTTGGCCTTTCCATCGCCCTTGGCCTCGTTCAGGCTCACGGTGGAAAGATCAATGTGGAGAGCGAATCGGGGCGAGGAGCCCGGTTCACAGTCGTCCTTGGAACGGGAGGGAAAACACGCGATGGGAAATGATCGAATCCTGGTGGTCGATGATGATGTTCAGATCCTCCATTTTCTGCAGCGCTGCCTGACCGAAGCGGGTTATGAGGTGGCTACGGCCTCGGAGGCTGAGGAGGCCGTAAGGCAGTTGAGGGAGGAGGCGTTCTCCCTCGTCCTCACCGACATGAAGATGCCGGAGATGGACGGCCTGGCGCTGCTGAAGGAGGCTCGTCGCCTCCGACCTGACGTGGCGATCATCGTCCTGACCGCACATGGAACCTTCGAGAATGCGATTGCGGCCCTCCGAGAGGAAGGCGCGTATGATTATCTCTTGAAACCCCTCGAGACACTCGATGTCCTGAGCGAGGCGGTGCAAAAGGCTCTCGCGCGCAGGAGACAATTGCTCCAAGATAAGGAACTGATGCGGGAGCTCGAAGAAGAAAATCGGACCCTATCCCAAGAGGTCGAGACGCGGACACGTGAGCTAAAGCTGGCCCAGCAAAAACTCGAGGCCTGGAAACTCGTGGATCGCGCCCGAAGTATCCTGATGAAACGCCTTGGCCTTCCCGCCGATCGAGCGCTGAACCTCCTCCGGGATAAGAGCCGGAGCGAACAGCGCACATTGCAGGATACCGCCTCGGAGATCGTCGCAAAAGACACGTTCTTCGTGGAGATGGAAAAAAGGCTTGACAACCTGCCGAGGGCTCAGTAGTATCCGTTGCCACTGAAGTAGCTGATTCGGGGAGAAGGCCGTACCGCCTTCTTCCCTGAGGCCGTAACGCCTCGCACGGGAACCTGTTCCTTGCGAGGCGTTTTTCTTTTCAGGGTGACGGATCTCGGCGAGGTATTGCCAATCAATGTCATTGGGTCCATCCGACCCGACGGAGGGGAGTGCTATGAGCCACGCCAACCGCCATACTGTGTGGGTTCGACTCTTGCTCGTTTCTCTCATCGCCTGCTGGCCGGCACAGGTCGGCATTGCGGCAGAGCGCCCTACGGAATCAACCTCACCGGCTCAACCACAGGGCCAAGCCGTTGAGTTGGAACAGGTCGTGGTGACGGCGACTCGAACAGAAATGAAATTGAAGGAGGTGCCGGCCAGCGTAACGGTCCTGACCAGGGAAGACATTGCCCAGTCGGGCGCCATGGGCGTAGACGACCTGCTACGGCAGATTCCTGGATTCAATACTTTCAGAAGGTCGAGCAGCCTGTTCACGGCCCCGCAACAGGACCCGGAGGCCCAGGGGGTCACGCTGCGTGGGATCGGCCCGGGCGGTGCAAGCCGGGCGCTGGTGCTGCTCGACGGGATCCCGGTGAACGATGCGTTCGGGGGGTTCCTTTATTGGGGGGAGCTGCCGTTGGAGAACATCGAGCGGATCGAGGTGGTGCGAGGAGGCGGCTCAAACCTCTGGGGCAGCTTTGCGTTGGGTGGAGTGATCAATATCATCACTAAAACTCCCGAGAAGCGGACGGTGGAGACTAAGCTTTCGGTCGGCAATCTGGGCACCACCGACGATACGCTCTCCTATACGGATGTGGTCGGCCCGCTCCGCGTCGGGCTGTATGGCAACTTCCTGCATACCGACGGATACAATATCATCGCCCCGAATCAACGTGGGCCCATCGATCAGGATTCGGGGTCCGAGCACAAGACCTTCAACGGACGCCTCGACTACGCCCCCACATCGAACCTCTCCCTCTTTCTCCGGGGCGCCTACTACACTGAAGACAGAAATCTTGGAACCCCGCTTCGGGTCAGCGACACAGATCGCGGGTTCATCGCGGGAGGTGGCAGGCTGCGGACAGCCGACGGCAGCGAGTGGCAGCTCAGTCTGTTTTCTCACCTGACCACGTTCAATGAACAATTCTCGCGGATCTTCAACGCGCGAGCGTCTGAATCCGTCAGCCAGATCCAGCAGGTCCCCTCGACAGATGTGGGCGGGGCCTTCACCTGGACGCGGCGATTCCTCACCGATCACCTCCTGACCGCCGGAACCGACTTCCGGTTGATAGACGGAGAGACTCATGACACATTCGTCGCTCCCTCAGGCGCCATATCCGAGGTCAGAATCAGCAAAGGCCAGCAGACCTTCTTCGGGTTCTTCATCCAGGATGTCTATACGCCGATCCCAAAGCTCCAGATCGCCTTGGGGGTCAGGGTCGATTATTTTCAGAACAACGATCTCAGTGTGACGGACACGCTGACGGGCCAGCCCACGACTGTCACCAAGGTCCAGGACCGCGATGACACCGCCGTAAGCCCCAAGCTGTCGTTCCGATATGAGTTTCTTGACGGACTTGCCGTCCGGGGCGCTGGCTATCAGGCCTTCAGGGCTCCAACGCTCGCCGAGCAAACTCGAATCTCATCGGTGGAGAGCCTCGTGTTTCTCCCGAACTTGAACCTCCGTCCGGAATTCCTCGATGGAGGAGAGCTGGGATTTGACTACTGGGGAGTTCCCGGTCTCACGGCCCGGCTGACCGGCTACATCAACTACCTGCGAGACGTCATCACGGTTGTGGGGGAGGACGTGCGGATTCCGGTCAATCTTAACCTGGCACGAATCTTTGGGGTTGAGGCCGATGTGGAGTACCGCCTGAACGCGCAGTGGAGTCTGCTGGGAAGCTACCTCTACTCCGAGGCGAGCATCATTGATGCCCCCCAGGATAGGAACCTCGAAGGCAAACGACTCACGCAGGTCCCATGGCATTCCGGCACCGTCGGCGTCCGATACACCAATCCCGCTCTGGTCAATGTCTTCGCGCAGGTGCGCCTGGAGGGGAAAAAGTTCGAGGACGCCGACAACGTGGACAAGCTGACGGGCTACGCTGTGGTTGACCTCACCCT
>JBGPUH010000050.1:0-10924 GCA_041491025.1 Methylomirabilis sp. (SeqCode) | reverse complement strand
TGATTTCAGGAGCAAGGGGCAAACGAGCTCGGGCGATCGCAGTTCTGGGAACTGCGTCGGATGTCGGCAAGAGCGTCGTCGTCGCTGGCCTCTGCCGGTTGCTGCATCGCGACGGGGTACGGGTAGCGCCCTTCAAGGCCCAAAACATGTCCCTGAACTCCTTCGTAACCCTGGAGGGGGGAGAGATGGGGCGGGCGCAGGTTCTGCAGGCCTATGCCTGTGGCCTGCCGCCGCATGTGGACATGAACCCCATCCTGCTCAAGCCCGAGGCGGATGAGCGCTCGCAGGTCATCGTGCATGGGAGGGTGTGGAGTAGCCATAGCGCGAGCGGCTACTTCGAGCACACTAGGGAGCTGTTCCGCTTCGTGCAGGCGAGCTACGAGCGCCTAGCGAGTGTCTACGAGGTCATCGTGATCGAGGGAGCGGGTAGTGCTGCCGAGGTGAACCTGCGCCACCGGGATCTGGTCAACTGGTCGGTGGTCGAGCTGGCAGACGCGGGAGTGGTGCTGGTGGCGGATATCGATCGGGGTGGGGTATTCGCCCAGGTGATCGGCACCGTGGATCTGCTCTCCACCACCGAGCGTAGGCGGCTGTTGGGGGTGGTGGTGAACAAGTTCCGTGGCGACAGCCGTCTGTTTACGGACGGGGTTGCCTTCCTGGAAACCCGTACCGGGCTGCCCGTCCTGGGGGTCCTCCCTTTCCTGCGTGATCTGGAGCTGGATCAGGAGGACAGCGTTGAAGTGGAGCGGTACAGGCACACCCAATTCACCTCCCAGAAGGTGAACGTGGCGGTGACGCTGCTACCACGGATGAGCAACTTCACCGATTTCAATCCCCTGGCTGCCGAGTCCGATGTGACCCTGCGCTACGCGGCCTCACCCCTCGATATCGCAGGGGCAGACGTCGTGGTGCTCCCTGGTAGCAAGAACACGATCGCCGACCTGGAACACCTGCGCCGGGCCGGTTTTTCCGAAGCCTTGAAGGAGCACGTGGGGCGTGGCGGGGAACTGATGGGGATCTGCGGCGGCTACCAGATGCTCGGCCGCGAGATCTCCGATCCACACCGGGTAGAGACAGGTGGGCTGACGCAAGGTCTGGGATTTCTGGACGTGGCCACCGAGCTGCTGCCGCACAAGACCACGATGCAGGTCGAGGCGCTTCCGCTTCATGTAGACGCTTTGCCGGACAACATGGTCTGCGGGTACGAGATCCACATGGGGCGCACCAGTCGCGGTACCGCCCTGCCCTGTTTCCGAATTGTGCGCCGTGTTGGGCAGGAGGGCACCGGGGGAGACCCTTCGTGGAAGGAGCAGGAGGCCGAGGATGGCGCAATCCGCGCAGACCGGCTCGTCTGGGGAACGTACATTCATGGTGTCTTCGACCGACCGAGCTTCCGGCGCTGGTGGTTGAATCAGCTACGCCAGCGGAAGGGCCTGCCGCCGCTGCCCACTGCGGTATCAGAGGCCGTCACGACACGGCTTGTCTGCGCGCTCGATCGCTGGGCCGACCACCTGCAGAAGCACCTGGATGTGGCCCCGATCTTTGCAACCTTGGGGTGTGGATATGGGGTATTCCCGAAAGGAGGTGAGAGAAGCGCGCAACAGCGCGCATGAGTCGAATGTGGCGCCTCTGGATGTAAGGGAAGCTGGAGCGTCCCGCCGCGTGGTGCGGCGGGGCAAAGCCAGCACGGTCCCGCCACTGTAAGTGGGGAGCCTCCCTGCACGATGCCACTGTCTTTAACAAGAGTTTCTAGTTTCGTGTTTAGAGTTTCGAGTTGCGGATTGAGCGAGTTGAAAAACCCGAAACGCGAAACCCGAAACCCGGAACCGGGAACTCCTGGGATGGGAAGGCGCAGGGCCGGCAACGATCCACGAGTCAGGAGACCTATCCAGGGGGTGGAAGCTCACCGCTTTCGCGGAAAGGGAGGTGGCAGATGCGTCAATTGGGGGGGATCGGGAAGGCGCTTGGTATCGCTGCAATGGAGTGTCTGCTGTTAGGAACGCTCTGTCAGGCGCAAGAGGGAGGCTCGCCTCGGGGCGAGGAGAGCTCGTATCGGCTTCCCACGATAGTTGTCGGCGCCACCCGTCTTCCGGATGTGAGCTTTGACCGGTCCCGTGTTCCCGCCGACGTGACCGTGATCACGGCGGAAGAGATCAAGCGATCAGGAGCGACAACCGTTCAGGAGGCCCTTGCTCTACAGCCAGGGGTCGTTCTGTTCGATGAAATCGGGAACCGCTTTCAGCCGACCATTGACCTTCGAGGGTTCAATGGTGCGCCCACTACCGGTGTCACGGTCGTCGTGGACGGGGTGCGGGTGAACGAGCCGGACTTCAATCAGGTCGATTATGATCTGATTCCACTTGAAGATATCGAGCGGATCGAGATCATCCCTGGCGCGTCGGCGATCTTCGGGAAGAATGCCCTGGCTGGAGTCATCAACATCGTCACGAAGCGGGGGACCATCGCACCGCAAACAACTGCCGAGGTGGCTGGTGGAAGCTTCGGCAATCGTCGCTTCACCTTGACCAGCAGCGGCCCGATCAAGGCGTTCGACTACTACCTGGGCGTCTCACGCGAGGATGAAGATGGTGTCAGGGACAACTCCGGCAGTCGGCTCACCCGTCTCCTTACCAAGCTCGGTTATCGACTCGGCACCACCACCGACCTTACAGTGGCCTACACCCATGTGGACGATGCCCTCAAGCAGGCCGGGTCCTTGACCCCCCAGGAGCTGCGCCTGAATCGGGCGCAGAGCGTGACCCCTGGAGAGGTGGCCTCTGAGCTGAATGCCCTCACCGGCAATCTCCGCCAAGCGCTCCCCTTCAATCTCTCGATCGCGCTCAATGGCTTCTTGAGGCGAAGAAGTTCGGAGGCCTCGAACGTGGGGCGCACGTCACTCTCGCGAAGCACGACCGATGTGGATTCAAAGGGAGGGACAGTCCAGTTGAGCCACGATATCACGCTCCTCGGTCACAGGAGTATTTTCACCTTGGGCGGGGAGCTGACTCGAAATGAGATCGATCATGAGCTGGAGGCTCAATTCGGAGGCTTCCCGTTTACGAGTAACAGCTCAATCAGTGAGGATCTCCTTAGCTTCTATGCCCAGGAGAGCCTCAACCTCTCTGAGCCCCTGGTCCTCACCCTTGGGGTTCGGTACGATCGGGAGAGGCTGCATTTCACTGACAGGCTGGACCCTTCCAACAGCGGCTTCCGGCGGTTCGAGCGGTGGACCCCCAGGGCGGGCCTTAACTACAATTTCAGCAAGGACATCGGGCTCTATGCCAGCTACTCTGAGGGCTTCCGCCCTCCATCGGCCGACGAGATCTCTGCCCTGGGGCCGTTCAGCTCGAATTTGAACTTGAAGCCGGTCAAGTCCCAAAACTATGAGGTAGGTGGCCGGGCCAAGCTCGGAGCGTCGCTCGAAGGGTCAGCGGCCTTCTTCCATACCATCGTGCAGGACGAGATCTTCTTCGTCCTGACCGATCCGCTCCTGGGAATAGGCCAGAATGTCAACATCAGCCGGAGTCGCCGCCAGGGTTTCGAGATCTCACTGAAACCCCGTTATGGGGACTTGGTGGATGGATTCATGACCTACACCTTCACCGAGGCGACCTTCCAGTCGGAGTTCGTGCTCTCCAAGCCGCCCTTCCCGAACCAGCAACAGGTCAAGAAGGGAGATGAGTTCCCTCAGGTTCCCAATCACCGACTGAGTGCCGGCGTCAACTATCACCCATCGCGGGACTGGACGCTCTCCCTCAACGCCCTCTATGTTGGTGAGCAGTTCCTGTTCGGCGATGCAAGCAACACCGAGGCGAAGCTCCCCGACTACCTGGTCTTCAACGCGAAGGTCACCTATCAGAGGGGAAACCTCACTGCATACCTGATGGGGAATAACATCTTCGACAACAAATATGAGACCCGTGGCATCCTCGCCACCAATCCGGCCACGTCCTCCCTCGATCGGTTCTTGGTTCCGGCGCCAGGGATCGGAGTGTTTGTAGGGGTGAGCTATCGGTTCGAGGGGTACTATTAACGGTCCCATGGAACACCTGACGCGATCCCTTCCTGCTGCGATCGCCTTGTTCACCGCCGTTGGCCTGGCGGCCCCAGCCTGGATCGCGGCCGGGCCAATCGCTGTCGTCGATGATGCCGGACGGTCCGTGGTCTTGAGCGGGCCCCCAGCGCGGGTCCTCGCCTTGACGCCAAGCAGCACTGAGATCGTGTTCGTACTGGGCGCCGAGAATCGAATCGTGGCAGTGGATCAATGGAGCGACTACCCGCCGGCCGCGAAACTCAAGCCCCGGATCCCTCCCTTCAACCCGAGCCTTGAGCAGATCATCAGGCTGAGTCCGGACCTGATCCTTTCGACCCATGGCGGCGCTGAGCCGCTTCTGCCGCTTGAGCGTCATGGCATCAAGGTCCTGATTCTCGCCCCGCGAACGCTGGACGACGTGTATCGGAACATCCTCCTGATCGGGCGGATCGTGGATGCACAACCGCGGGCCGAGCGACTGGTTCGCGCGATGCGGCAGCGCGCGGCGGTGATCCTGGCGAGGGTACGGGACGCTCCTCGCCCAAAGGTGTTCATCGAGCTCGAGGGAAGCGATGCGATCCGGCCCTACACCGCCGGCTCCGGCTCATTCATCGATGTCCTGATCCGGCTTGCCGGCGGGGCAAATGTGGCCGCGCCCTCGCGGACCGCCTGGCCTCAGTTCAGCCTCGAGGAGTTGATAAGGGCCGACCCCGACCTGATCATCCTTGGCGATGCTGTCGGTCCTATGAATCCCCAGACGCCGGAGATGGTGTCCCGCCGGCCGGGGTGGAGCCGTTTGCGGGCAGTGAGCCGCGGCGCGATCTTCCCGATCGAGACAGATCTGGTGAGTCGCCCGGGGCCCAGGGTTATCGAGGGGCTCGAGCTTCTCGCCAAGCTGTTCCATCCGGGGCTGTTCCCATGATGAGGGGAGGGTTCCCCCGCCTGGTATGTGCCGCGCTCCCAATCGTGCTGGGGCTGGCCCTCGTGATCGGCGTCACGCAGGGGGCGGTCTTCTTGCCGTTGGCAACCATCCTCAAGATCCTGCTCCGCTCTACCGGTCTCCCGATCGGTCCGATCACGTGGCAGCCTGCGGACGAGACGATCCTCATGCAGGTCAGGCTGCCCAGGGTCCTGGGCGGGGCGCTGGTGGGCGGCGCCCTTGCCACCGCCGGCGTCCTCTTCCAGGGGCTGCTCCGCAACCCGCTGGCCGATCCCTATATCATCGGGACGTCGGCCGGAGCAGGCTTCGCCGCGACGGTTGCGATGCTCTTGCTCCCCCCGGCCTCTCTTTTCGGCTTTGGGTCGGTGGCGCTCGCGGCCTTCCTCGGCGGGCTGCTCGCGGTGGTCCTGGTCTACCGCCTTGCGCGGGTCGGAGGGCGCAGCTCGGTCGTGACGCTCCTTCTCGCCGGCGTGATCGTGAACACGGTCCTCGGGTATCTGGGCTCCTTGACTATCTTTCTTTTCGAAGGGAGCGAGTTTCAGCTCCGTCGGGTCTTTACCTGGCTCATGGGTGGAATCGCGGTGTATGATCCGCGGCAACTGTTCGTAATAGGACCGATCATCGTCGCCGGGATCATCCTTGCCTTCGGCTTTGCGGTGTCCCTGAACGCGCTGGCGGTGGGCGAGGAGGGAGCCATGGCCGTGGGTGTGGATCTCGATCGGGAGGCCAAGCGGATCATTGCGCTCGGGGCGCTCCTGACCGGCGCCGCGGTCAGCGTCAGCGGCTTGATCGGCTTCCTGGGGCTTGCCGTCCCGCACATCCTCCGGCTGGCCATCGGGTCCGACCACCGGCGCCTTCTGCCGGCCTCGGCGCTGACCGGCGCGACCCTCCTGGTTCTGGCGGACGCTGCTGCGCGCTCCCTCGTCGCTCCAGCCGAGCTTCCCGTCGGGATCTTCACCGCGCTGCTCGGTGGGCCTCTCTTTCTCTTCCTGCTTCGGAAACACGGGCGAGACCCGAGGTGGCAATGACACCCCTGATCCATCTCAGCGCTGTTCAGTTCGCCTATCCGAGCGGTTTCGCCCTGTCGACGATCGATCTGCTGATCGAGCGGGGCGAGATGGTGGCGATCCTTGGACCGAATGGCTCCGGGAAGACGACCCTCCTGAAGCTGATGCTGGGGCTGCTTCATCCCGCAGAGGGTGAGGTCCACTTCGAGGGTCGCGTTCTGAAAGGGCTGAGCCGCAGAGAGCTGGCGCAGGCGATGGCCATGGTTCCCCAGGACCCGGTCCTGCCGTACTCCCTCACGGCTTCGGAGGTCGTGCTGCTGGGACGGACGCCGTACCTCCATCGCTACCGTGGCCCTCGCCGCAAGGATCGGGAGGCGGTGCTGGCGGCGATGGCCGCCACCGACGTCCTTCCTTCTGCGGACCGGCCCTACGACGAGCTCTCTGGCGGCGAACGCCAGCGCGTCATTCTCGCGCTGGCCCTGGCGCAAGAGCCGAGGCTGCTGCTCCTCGACGAACCGACCCGTCACCTCGATCTCAGCCACCAACTGCGCATTCTCTCGCTGATCAGGCGCCTCAACCTGGCGAGCGACCTGACGGTCGTCTCTGCTATGCACGATCTGAATCTGTGCGCGCTCTACTTCGACCGCTTGGTCGTTCTGTCGTCGGGGCGCATCGTTGCCGACGGCCCGCCGGAGAAGGTCATCCAGCAAGAACTGCTCCGAGGGGTCTTCGGCATCGACGTACTCATCACGCGCCACCCCACCCGCGATATCCCTTGGGTGACCATCCTGCCGGAGAAGCCGTAGCGCGATTTTCAGCACGCGGACTGCCATCAGCGGACACGCTCATCCCTTGACAAACTCACCGGCAGGGGACTATTGTAACTTTATCTATTGACGGTCGACGTTGAGGCGTCGGTGTCGCGAATGGCGGCATCACGGGGGTGACGGGACACGGAAAATGTTTGCTGAACGCCTGCACATCCAAAAGTTCATTATGCTGTCGCTCCTGGCCCATCTCATCCTTGCCGGCCTGCTGAGCAAATTGCAGATCTCTGTCCCGTTTCCCTCCGAACGGCCTCTTCGGGTGCGTCTCGTGGATCAGCGCGCCCCGGGGGCCAATCAGCCTCCCCTTGATCCGCGGAATCTCGGGCAGTTCAGCGGGCGCGCGCAGCGTCCGGCGGAGAAGGAGGGTCCGGCGAGGACGCCGGACAGTTCCTTGCATCCCAACCTGGAATCGGCGTCCCCCCGTGCCGCGATCTTGCCTCCCCCGCCCCCGCCGCAGGTGGGTCCGGCGGCTCCTGCGCCGCGGGCGGTCCCCAGCCCTTCTATTCCCGCTGTGCCGTCTGCGCCTTCGCTGCTGGCCGAGTCGCCTCCATCATCTTCACCGACTGCCGCGCCTCGGACCGCTCCCACTCCCTTGATCGCGCCTCCGCCGCGCGTAGCGCGGGCTCCTGCTGTGCCCGTCGGCAAGGCCGCGGCAGTCCCGCCGCCATTGGAATCGGCCGGCGGGCCTCGAGAGGCCAGGGCGGCGCGTGCACAGGGCGTCCCGCAAGCGCTCGGCTCGGAGGGAGCCGCGAAGACTGGTCCACCAGGGCGCCCGGGTACCCCCGGGGCGAAAGGGGCTCAGGGGGGACCATCATCCGGCGATGCCGCTCAGGGGTCTGGCCGTCCATACGATCTCCGGGGTCAGGTGGCCATGCTCTGGAAGGACCTCGATCCCAGCAAGTATCCCTATCGGGATGCTGACACTGGAGAGGAAGGGGACACCGGTTCTACGACAGAGCGGACCATCTCGTTGGACAGCCAGGATTCCCGATTTGCCTCGTACCTGCTTGGCGTCAAGCGGCGGATCGAGAATACGTGGGGCTACCCGCCGGAGGCCAGGGGCCTGACCGGGAATCTGGTCGTGACGTTCGGCATCACGCGCGATGGTCGCCTGAGCGAGCTTCAGCTTGTCGACACCTCCGGGATCGCTCCACTGGATAATGAGGCGATCCGGGCGATCCGGGAAGCGGGCCCCTTCGCCCCGTTTCCCGAGCGGATGAAGTTCGAACGACTCAACATCCGAGCGGCCTTCTACTACTACGCAAGTCGCGCAGGCCTGAGGGGTCGATGATCCCGCTGGCCGAATCGCGCTTCAATGCGCGTCGAGTCCTTCACACCAGGGACACCACAGGAGGGGCTGGGGAGGGCTTTGACGGCACGCCGAACGCGTGGTATAAATAGCCTATGGCCAATTGGCAGAACCCGGTAGACGGACCCCTCGTTGACATCGAGCGGGAGATGGCAGGCATTTTTGCCATCTCCGATCGGCAGGTGTTCGATGGAACCATCCATTTCAGCGGAAGGTTATTGGTCGAACCTGGTAGGGCTCTGACCCTGCTGACTGATCGGCTCGCCCCGCATGGCTACTTCCCCCTGATCCGCAGCGAAGAGGAGATCGGGATTGTCCGGGTGGCGCCTCCACAGCGTCAATCTGGTTCGGGCCGGTGGGTCAACATCCTCCTGTTCTTGGCCACCCTGGTCACGACCGTGTTTGTGGGTGCCACGAATCGTGGTGCCGATCCCTTGACGAATCCTTGGGCGCTTGTCTTGGGGCTTCCCTTCGCGGTCACCCTTCTGTCGATCCTCGGCGTGCATGAACTCGGCCACTACTTCACCGCGCGACGATATGGCATTGCCGTGACGCTCCCCTATTTCATCCCGGCGCCGATTGGGCTCGGGACGTTTGGTGCCTTCATCAAGATGAAGTCGCCGGTCACCAATCGCAAGGCCCTCTTCGACGTCGGGATCGCGGGACCACTCGCAGGCCTCTGCGTGGCCCTGCCGGCCATCGTGATGGGGCTCTCCTGGTCGGATCTGGTACCGGAGCATTCGACCGGCCACGGGGGCATCGTGTTGGGGACCCCGCTGCTCTTCTCGCTTCTGCAGTGGTTGACGTTGGGACACATCCCTGAGGGCGCGGACGTCCTGCTGCACCCGGTCGCCTTCGCTGGGTGGATCGGCCTGTTCGTGACCGCGCTGAATTTGCTCCCGATCGGTCAATTGGACGGTGGCCACATGGCGTATGCGCTGGTGGGACGGCATCATCGGAAGGTGTCGATTGTCGCCGTGTTGATGTTGATCGGCATGGGGATCGCCTTCTGGCCCGGATGGCTGTTCTGGGCGTCCCTCTCCCTGATCCTTGGGCTGAGGCACCCTCCTCCCTTGAACGACCTGACCCCCCTGGATGAACGCAGGAGGCTGGTGGCCTTCGCATCGCTGCTGCTGTTGCTCAGCCTGATCACCCCGTCTCCCTTCAGCTTCCCCTCAGCGTAACCGCCTCGCCGTTTCATGGTCCATCGCCTCTCGGCCGGCAAGCTCCCGACCGATCTTCTGAGGCTGCTGCTCGACCGGATCCGCCTGGAAGACCCGCGAGTCCTGGTGGGTCCGAAGATCGGCGAGGACGCAGCGGTGATCGACATGGGGCAAAGGCTCCTGGTGCTCACCTGCGACCCGATCACCTTTGCCACTGAAGAGCTGGGCTGGTACGGGGTCATGGTCAACGCGAATGATCTCGCGGTCAGGGGTGCCGAGCCCAAATGGTACCTCATGGTGGTCTTGCTCCCCGAGACCTCTGCGACCTTTGCGATGGCGGAGGGTATCATCGCGCAAACAGAAGAGGCCTGTCGGGAGGTGGGGGTGACCCTGGTTGGTGGCCATACCGAAGTGAGCGTGGGACTGGATCGGCCGATCGTCGTGGGCACCATGGTAGGGGAGGTGGAGCGAGAGCGGCTGGTCACAAGTTCCGGTGCGAGGTGCGGCGATCGAATCCTGCTGACGAAGGGAATTGCCATCGAAGGGACGGCCCTGCTTGCCAGGGAGATGGAGGCCGAGCTTCGGCGAAGGGGTGTCGGTCCCGGTCCGATCGGGGCGGCGAAAGGCCTGTTGCGTGTCCCGGGGATCGGTGTGCTCAAAGAGGCCCGTGTGGCAGTTCGAACAGGACACCCGACGGCCATGCACGATCCCACCGAAGGGGGGCTATCCACCGGCCTCTATGAGCTTGCCGAGGCCTCGCGCGTCGGGATGCGCTTGGACCGGGCGGCCATCCCGATCTTGCCGGAATCCCGCATCCTCTGTAGAGCCCTTGGCCTCGATCCTCTCGGGCTCATCGCCTCCGGCGCGCTTCTCCTGACCGTCGCCCCCGATGAAGCCGGGACGATTCTGGCATCGATTGAACGCGAGGGGGTGGCCTGTCAGATCATCGGTGAGGTCGTGCCTCCGGAAGAGGGAATCAGCATCGTTGAAGACGGGTCTCGGCGCCCGTTGCGACGCTTCGAGCGGGACGAACTGGCCAGACTGTTCGAGACGATCTTCTGATGAACCCGACGATCGGAGCTGAAGGGCGGGCGGCCGCGCTTGACAGCGCGAGCAATTCTGGATATCTTCAGTCAAGTTGTTGAGGTTCGAGCATCTCAGGAAGGGGGGTCGAGGGGCATGATGACCATGGTAAGCTGGTTGTTTTTCTTGGCGGCATTTATCACGCTGTTGTTCGGCATTCTGGGTAGATTGGCCGAGCGCCCAATCCTGGGAATCACGCCGAGGGCACTCCTCGACTTTACTCGCACGTGCCTTCTCTTCTCGATCGCGGCGTGGCTGCTCAAATGAGGGGGCCGGGAGCCGAGCCGCATCACCGTATCATTTCCCCTGTGTCTCGCACTCAAGGAATGGTTCGATGAACCCCTGGAGACCCGTGTGAGGGGCACCGGAACGATGAGCGATCCTCACGCTAGTGTAGTGCGTCTAACGCTTCTTTACATTAATTTCGGAGCCGTCATTCCCGCGAAGCTTGTCCCCGCATGTTTTAAGCGGGGAGCGGGAATCTAGCTCAGAAAGACTGGATTCCGGGTCAAGCCCGGAATGACAATCAAAAGAAAGGGACTTCTGACGCACTACACTAGTT
>JBGPUH010000049.1:0-11081 GCA_041491025.1 Methylomirabilis sp. (SeqCode) | reverse complement strand
TACAGGTCTTGACGGAAAGAGCCACCCCTGACGGCCGCTTCGAGGTCGCGATTGGTGGCCGCAATGATGCGGACGTGGATCTTTCGTTCCCTGACGCTGCCCAACCGCCGAATCTGCTTGCGCTCGATCGCTTTCAACAGCTTCGTTTGAAGATCCAGTCCGATCTCGCCGACCTCGTCCAAAAAGAGCGTCCCGCCGCTGGCAGCCTCGATCAGGCCTGGCTTCGCAGCTGTAGCGCCGGTAAAGGCCCCCTTTTCGTAGCCGAACAGCTCTGCCTCTGCCAGTTCCTTCGGGATCGAGGTGCACTCGACCTCGACGAACGGCTGGCCTGCGAGGCTGCCCCTGTGATGAATCGCCCTGGCCACGAGATCCTTGCCTGTCCCCGTCTCGCCCAGCAGCAGGACCGTCGGAAGATCGCCGGCCGGCCCGCGCTCGAGCTGAGCGATTCTTTCGATCAGTTCAACGATCTCCTTCATCCGTGGAGAGGTGCCGATGATGTCGCAGTGGGCAGCCTGCTGGACTTCTTTGCGCTGAAAGTAGGAAAGGTGTTCCCGCAGACGGCTTGTCTCCAACGCCTTCTCGATGGTGAACTTCAGCTCGTCGTGGTCGATCGGCTTCTGGATGTAGTCGTATGCCCCGTCCTTCATGGCCGCCACCGCGCTCTCCACGCTGCTATAGGCGGTCATGATGATGACGATGGCGCTCGGGTCGAAGCTCACGATCCTTCTCAGCGCCTCGAGCCCACTCATGCCTGCAAGCTTGATATCGAGCAAGATGAGATCAGGCCGCTCCTTCTCAACGGTTGGAAACCCTTCCTCTGCGCTCGACACACTCCAGCACTCGTGACCGCTCCGGGTCAGGAAGTGCGCCACGGACCGCGCGAACACTACCTCGTCATCGATGATCAGGATCTTGGCCATTGGATCAGGCTCCCGTGGGATGGGAAATCGGCAGAAGGATCTGGACTGCAGTCCCCCCCTCTGGCCTGTTCGACACAGAGAGGTTCCCGCCGTGAGAACTGATGATCTTGTGGGCCATTGTTAAACCAAGGCCCACGCCGTCACTCTTCGTGGTGAAGTAGGGCGTGAACACCTTCTGGAGCATTTCAGGGGGGATTCCCGCGCCGTCGTCTGCGAGGTCAACGGCGACGACGCCCGCCCCCTCCCCCTCCCGGATCAGCCTCGACGTGATCACAACCCTCCCCCGCTCAGGGGCCGCCTCGCACGCATTCGAGAGGAGTGACACAAGGGCTTGTTCCAGATACCCCTCATCAAGTGGAACCAGAGGGAGTGTCCTGGACAGGTTCAAGTCAACTTCGATCTGTTTCCCCTCGACCATGGGTCGGACGACTTCTAACGCCTCTGTGATAGCCCGATTCAGATCGCGAGGGCTCAAGGTCGGCGTGATCGGCTTCAAGGCAAAGAGAAAATTATGAACCCAATGCTTCAGACGATCGACAGTGTCAACGATGCTTCTGAGATCGGCATGGACCTCTTGTGGCACGTCAGATTCGTTCAGGGCCGCCTGGGCCGAAGACCGGATGCTGGCCAATGGGTTCCGGATATTGTGCGCGATATACGAAGAGAGTTCGCCGACCGCCGCCAGTCGTTCGGCTTGAAGCAGGCGCTCCTGGATCCGCTTGAGGGCTTGCGCCATCCTGTTAATGGAGGCGGCGAGATCGCCCAGTTCATCCTTCGAGCTGACCTGTATGCGATGGTCCAACTCCCCGGTGCTCATGATAGCGGTTGAGCGACCGATCATCTGAAGAGGCTTCGCCAGCCAACGTTGGATTCCGAAGAGCAAGCCGCCGCCCCACACGAGGGCGAGCAGCATTACGATCCCGGCCAGGATCTCTCCCTGCGCGCCGATGGCAAGGGTCCGTCGCCTCGATCGATCGGATGCCTCGTCATAGTACGCTCGTAGCCGGTTGATCTGTTCGTCCTGCTCCCTGAACGCAACCTGCTCCAATTCTCTTTCGACCTTTTCTACGGCACGGTCTCGGGCACCCTTCTCCAGAAGGGCAAAAATTTCTCTCACCAGCAAAGTGACCCGCCGATGCGCCTCCGCGAGGTCCTGAACCCGTTCCTTTTCTTCCTGGGTTCGGGAATGACTGCGGAGATCTGAAAACCCCTTCTCCAGGCCCAATCCCAGGGTCTCGAACTCCTGTCGTGCGGACCGATCTCCGCTCACCAAGCGGTCAAGGATCTCTTTGATTTGCCGATACAAATCTCCCCGCAGTCTCTCGGCCCGAAGGCTTTGCGCGTGCGAGTATGTGACCTCGTCAGTTGCAGTTTGCCAGGTTCGCACGGCCCAGATCATCGCAAGGCCGATGCAGGCCGCCAGGATAAAGATGACCAGATACCCGATATGGAGTCGTGTTCGTATCAGCATGGAGTGGAGATAGCGCTCGGCTCTCAGCAGTCAGCGTAGTAGCGATCAGCTCTCAGCACTCAGCTATCAGCAAAAGCGGTCCGGTTGACTGCTGACAGCTTTTGTTAGAAGCGGAGCCTGATGCCGCCGTGAACCAGGAGGGGGGTGCCGGTGGTCACCACGCCGGTCGAGGGGTCTTTTCCGACAGCGTAGGTGGTGTCGAAGAGGTTCTCCACCGCCAAAAAGACCTCCCCCAAGAACACCTTCGGAAAGGGAATCGGCCGCCACAGCATGAGGTCGACCACGAAGAAGCTGCCAAGATCAGCGGTGTTTTGATCATCTTCGAACTGCGCGCTCATGAATCTTCCCTGCACCGACGCATTCACGATGGCCGGGTTCAGGTAGCGGACACCCAATGTATACGTATGCTCGGGAACCTGCGGGATCCGCTTGCCTACCAGGGATGGATCGGCAGGATTCTCAAGAACCGTGGACTCGTTGTAGAGGTAACTCACCGAGAATTCCCATTCGCGGGTCGGGCTATACTGCAACTCTGCCTCCACACCCCGGCTTCTGGTCCGGCCGAGATTCTTCTTTTGGCGGCACACAGGGGGAGCCGGGCTTCCGCAATCCTTTGGGAAAGGCTGGGAGAGGGTCACGTTGGAGATGGGGTCCTCGAGCTCGTTCCAAAACCCGGTGAGCTTGGCCAGCCATCCTGCCGCCGGGACATAATCGGCGCCAACCTCGCCACCCAAGAGTCGCTCCGGCCCCAACCCCGAATTCCCTATTGTCACCACTTGCTGAACCCGGGATGCACGGTAGAGCTCATCGAGTGTCGGCGCCCGAAATCCTTCATAGTATGAGCCTCTCAGCGACAGGCCATCCGTCGCCCGATACAGGATGGCCACCTTTGGACTGATATTGGTCTCGGTCTTGGATCTCAAATCGATCTGGGTGACTTTGCCGCCAGCGAGGTCGGTTTCCGTCAAAAAGCCGTTGCTATTCTGCCAATAGTCGAACCGCAAGGCCGCCGTCAGCTCCAACCGTGGTGTCAGCATGAAGATATCCTGGGCGAACAGGCCGAAGAAGTTCTGCACCCCGCCAGCATTGCGGAGTGTGGTTATGGTGGTTCCTGCGGCATTATACACTCCGTCGTCGCTCTCCCCTTCGATCCGTCTGGCATCAACGCCGGCCGTGACGAGGTGCCGGGAGAAGAGTCGCTTGGCCCACTGGAGCGACCCACCGATGTCGAACGCGGGAACCTGCTGATCAATGGTCAAGGCCTCCGAGTTCCTGTTATTGAAGATCCGGCTGAAGGTGTTGCGGAAGGTCTGCAGGTGCGAGAACAGCGCGAGCTGCCACTCGCTGCCTTCCGCAGTCTTGAGGCGTCCCCCGGTTGCCACATAACCTGCCTCGGTCGAATTCTCCTTGAGTGGGGTGCCGTTCTGGCGGTCTTCATGGAAGAAACTCCCAGCCAAGAAGAGGGAGGAGTCCAGCGCAGGCGTATATTCCATGCGCCCGGTAAAGGTCTCGTGGATGGAGTTGGCCTCGATGTCCACTGCGCCCCGCTGGTCCTCTCGGATGATCTTGAAGCCGTCGGTCCTGAAGAAGCTGCCCTCAAGAGACGCGGCCCATGGCCCGATGACATGGCTGGCCAGCAGGTCGGCGTCCACCGTGTTACGCGTCCCGAGTTCAAGCTTCCCCTGAGTGAATCCGGCTTCTGGCCGCTTCGTGACGACGTTGATGACCCCACCCAGCGCATAGTTGCCGTACACGCCCGATCCCCCGCCACGGGTCACTTCAATCCGCTCGATGCTCTCCAGCGGCACCTTGCCCCAAGAGACCCAGCCGCCGAAAGAATCGTTGAGCGGAACGCCGTCCAGCAGCACAAGCGTTCGACTCGTCGCGCTCGGGCTGATTCCCCGAAGGGACACTCCCTGCGAAGCGGGGTTGCTGACGAGGGTACTGCTCCTCCTGAACATGCTGAATCCCGGGACCTGCCGCAAGAGATCGTCAACGGTTCTGGCCGCCGACTTCTGGATATCTTGCTTCGTGATGACCGTAACGTTCGCCGGAACGTCCCGCAACTTCTGCTCGATCCTGCCGGCGGAGACCACGACCTGATCGAGGCGCACGACCTCCTCGCTCTCAGCGGTGGCTGGCGGCGAGTCCTGGGCGCCCCACGCAATCCGAGATGACCAGTCACAGGCGAATGCAGCAACGAGCCCAGTAACAATGACCACAATGCGATCCCGCCACGACCGTGCCCTGCAATCTCGCTGCATCCTCTGCATCCTCCTCTCCTCGCACTCGGTTAGAAACGGACCCTGATGCCCCCGTGAACCAAGAGGGGAGCTCCGATAGTGACGACGCCATCGGTTGTCTTGCCGACCTCGTACGTCCTGTCGAAAAGATTCTCCACCCCCAAAAAGAGTTCACCTGCGGACACCTTTGGGATGGGGATCGGACGCCAGAGCATCAGGTCCACGACGAAGTAGTCGCCGAGCTTCAGCGAGTTGAGGTCGTCCTCGAATTGATCCCCGACATACCGCCCCTGGACGGAAACATTCACGAGAGCCGGGTTGGTGTAACTCACTTTCAAGGTGAACTGGTGCTTCGGGACCTGGGCGATCCTTTTCCCTTCCAGCTCGGGTTGGTTCGGAGCGCTCAAGACTTCGGTGTCGTTAAAGAGATAGCTTCCGGAAACGGCCCAGATTGGGGTTGGGCGGTATTCCAGTTCGGCTTCGATCCCTCGGATCTGAGTCCGACCGAGATTCTGTCGCTGGCGGCAGACACCGCCGGCGGGAACAAAACCACAGGGAGAAATGGTCCCGGGGCCAGTCCCTTTGGTGACGTTGGCGACTGGATCTTCCACCTCGTTCCAGAATGTCGTGAGCCGACCGAGGAGCTGTTTAGTGAGAGCGTAGTCCATTCCGACTTCTCCGCCAATCAGCCGCTCCGGTTTAAGATTCTCGTTGGCCTCGGTAATGTCGTTCCGGACCCTGAACGGCCGGAAGAGTTCGTTGATGGTTGGGGCCCGAAAGCCCTGGTAGAAGGAGCCTCTCAACGAAATTTGATCGGTGGCATGATAGAGAAGGGCCACCTTGGGGCTGAAGGCCAATTCGTCCCGATCGGAGAACGGAGTATTCCGCGTGATCGCCCCGGTCTGTTTATTCTTCTCAACGCGGGAGGCATCGAAGCTCTGCCAGAAGTCGAGCCGACCAGCGATAGTCACCTGCCATCCAGGTGCCGGAGTGAAAATGTCCTGAAGGTAGGCGCCCGCCAAGAATTGCTCCCCACCGGCCTTCCGCCGCCGAGTGAAGTCTTGCAGGGCAGCGCTGAAGGTAAAGTCTTCGTTAGTCTCCCCATCAATCCACCGAAGATCGGTACCCGCTGTGAGCAGATGGGTCTGATAAATCTGCTTCGACCACTGGAGGTTCCCTCCCAGGTCGGTTGAAGGAACGTCGAACTGATTCAGGGCTGGTGTCTCGGAGTTCCGATCAGGGGCCGCAGAAGAGAAGGTGCTATTGAAGGTCTGCAGGTGTGAGAACAGGGTCAGTTGCCAATCGCTGCCGTCCGCGGTTTTGAGCCGGCCTCCCGTTCCAATGTAGCCAGCCTCAGTTGAGTTCGATTGAAGCGGGGTGCCGTTGCCCCGATCCTCGTGGAAGAAGCTCCCGGTAAGGAAGAGCGATGAAGCAAGGGAAGGGGTGTACTCAATCCGGCCGTTGAAGGTCTCATGGCTGGTGTCGGCGTCAATATCAATTTTTCCCCGCTGGTCCTCCCGGACGATCTTATAGCCGTCGGTCCGGAAGAAGTTCCCCTCGAGGGAAACCCCCCACGGGCCCGTAACGTGGCTGGCCAGCAAATCGGCATCCACAGTGTTCAGTGTGCCGAGATCGAGCTTGGCTTGGGCCACCCTCGCCTCCGGCCGCTTGGTGACGATGTTGATGACCCCGCTCAGTGCGTAGTTGCCATAGACGCCCGAGCCGCCGCCGCGTGTCACTTCGATCCGCTCGATGCTCTCAAGCGGGACCTTGCTCCAGTACACCCATCCGCCAAAGGGATCATTGAGTGGAACGCCATCGAGGAGCACCAGCGTACGGCTCACCCCACTGGGCCCGATCCCGCGGAGGGAGACCCCCTGCGCGGTAGGATGGGTGACAAGGCTGCTGCTTCGCCTAAACAGGCTGAACCCGGGGACTTGGCGCAAGAGATCGTCTACCGTCCGGGCCGGCGACTGCTTGATCTCTTCACTCGTGATGACCGTGACGTTCGCCGGGACGTCTCGTAGCTTCTGCTCGACCCGGCTAGCAGACACGACGACCGGCTCCAGGCGAACCGGCTCTTCCGCCTGACCTGTTGCTGGCGACTCAGGAGGGGCGCCCCACGCGAGACCAGATGGCCATGTGAAGGTGCATGTGACGACAAGCCCAGCCACGACTATTGTGATAGGACCAAGTACGGACCGTGCCCAGCCTAGCAACCCCATTCCTCCCGCCTCCTCCCCTCGGTCGAAGTGCTGCCGTTTACCACTGGATCATCGCTGAGGAAACCTGCAAGACGGAAGCATCCTTTGTGCCAGGTCATCGTGAAAAGCATTCTGACCTTTCTTGTGTAACCTCTTGAAACGAAAGGCTTCGCTCCATTGACCCTGAACGAGGGTTTGTATCGATGGGAGGCATTGGGGGGAATGCCGCATTCGGCGGGTGAAATGGCCCTTCTTCTTATCCTGTCCTTTTGAGTACCTGACCGATTCGCTCTTGCCTGCTACCGCAAGATCTCGGTCAGGACCCTGCCCTCACAGCCATTCGGTGGCCTCACGTTCAGCAGGAACGCCAGCGTCCTTCCGAGATCTACGACCTCGGCATCCCCATACTTGCCCGGCTTGACCCATTTGCTGCCCAGCAACATCAGCGGCACATTCGTATCGTAGGCATAGGGCGCCCCGTGGGTCGAAGCGTATGCCAACGGTTTTTCGAACAGGTACCAGTTTGGCTTGTTGATCAGGACGATGTCCCCGCTATACTGCTGATGCCAAGACAGTGTGACCTGTCTTGCGATCCGGGTCTGCGGCAGTACCCCATTCTCCAACTGCGTGCGCGTGTACACAAAGGCAATCCCCGGATACTCGATGAGGAACTGGGCCGCGGCCTTCTCAACCTCGGTCTGGTTGAGGTTCTTGCTGTCGATCAGGCTGTAATCGAGATAGAGCGTCGGATTCCACCACGTGGTGACGTACTTGCCATCGCCGAACTTCTTGGAGAGGTGCGCGTTGACCGCCTCGATCATCTTCTCCGGGTCGACGCGGCCCGCATCGAGGTTCTTGGAGGTGCTGTACTCGGGGATGTTCATGAACCCGTGATCCGCGCTCAGCGTGACGAGAACGTTGTCCAATCCGACCCACTCATCCAGATACTGGAAGAACTCGGCGAAGACCCGGTCAAGCCTCAGCATATGGTCCTGCGACTGTTTGCTCTCAGGGCCGAAAAGATGATGAATATAGTCGTGGCTTGTCCAACTGATCGCCAACAGGTCGGGGACGCCGGCAGGGTTCTTGCCGAGCTGCTCTCCCTCGATCGCCCCCTTGACGAAATCCAGCGTCAAATGATCGCCGTAGGGGGTCCAGATCATCGCATCGTAATAGCCTGACCCCGGTTTATCTGAGCCGCCGCCGATGGGATGGGGGAACTTGGTGCCCAAGCCTTTATAGTTCTTGGACCACGGACGATCGTCAGGGGCCGATCGCGCATACGCGTCATCGGGAAGCAAGGGGGTCCAGACCATGCCGAAATACTTGTCCTGTGGCTTGCTCGCGTAAAAGGTGTTCCACCACTCAGGGTACTCCTTCATATAGTAGTCGGAGGTGATGAAGCGCCCGGTGGTAGTGCTGTGCATATAGGCCGTGCCGGCATGCCCTCCCAGTCCGATTGCGCTGCGGTCTTTCCCCGAAATCGTGATGACCTTCGACTTGCCGTTCGCGTACATCAATTCGTCGCCCACCGTGGTGACCTTCAAGTTGAACGGCGAAGTTCCCTGGTGTTTCTTGGTGTCTTCGCCCAGATACTTGTGCATCGGGTCCTCCGTGGAATAGACCCGCTCTTTCGTTTTCTTATCCAGCCAGTCGTTGCCGATGATCCCATGCTTGTACGGATGGGCGCAGGAGAGCAAGGTTGCATGGCCTACCGCGGTGTAGGTGGTGGCGTGACTGTAATTGGCGTTGTTAAACCAGGCTCCCCGGTCGAGCAAGCGCTTCAACCCGCCCTCGCCAAGCAGGTCGTAGAATTTGACCACCTGCTCCTGGGGGAGGCCGTCAACGACCATGAACACCACCAGTTTTGGCGGAGCGATGCCGGCGGGAGCCTGATCGGCGGCCTGGACCAGCCCGGACACGACCATGGCTGAAACCAGGCAGGCCAGGACGGAGAATGACAAGAGTCGTCTCGGGTTGACCATTCGATGTCCTCCTTTCAGTGGACTGCATGTGCGCTTTATGTGGGAACCTCATACTATCTCAAAGAGGCCCCTGTCAAGAATAATCGAGGTGCTGAAAGCCCCAGCCGGCGTAAGAAATAGGGTTATCGTCTCGGTCCACAGACCGACTCACGCAGCGTCAAACCCCGCATGGCTGAGTCGCCCACAATATCAGCAGAAGGGGGCACGATGAATTCCATGACCGGTCAGAACTGTCGTGTACGTTGGCTCGTCGAATCCGCGAACGATGACACCCCCTACGGCGAGGACGGGAATCCGTAACTGGCCATCCTCATGAACGAAGGCGTGCCTGAGGTCGGCCTCCGGAATCGCCGACCCGCCTTGATCCCATCGGACGATCGTACCGCCGATCTTTACATACATCGTGTGAAAGCGCCTGACGATCTGCATCGCCTCGGCGCCTCCAATCGGGTGGCGGTCAACATTATGATCGATGTAGTTCACACCGCGTTGCGAGAGAAACTCTCTCGCACTGTCGCACGCCGGTCACCCTTCCCGATTGTAGAGCACGATCTGGACCATGACTCCTCCACCTTGGGGCTGTTGCGCTCACAATGCGCCTTCGGGCTCTTGGGTTCACTCTGGGCCCTCTGGTGCCTGACGGCCATCGCCTCAGCTCGCCTTAAGCTACGAATCGCCGCTCAATGCGAAAAACTGCTCGTCAACAGACTTCTTGCGATGCAGCCATGTCCACTCAGCCTTGTCCACCAAAATGGCGTTCGGGATCATCTCCCCGAAGCTTTGCGCCAGGGAAAAGGTATACGCGCCGCAATTGAAAACGGTCATCACCTGACCGGGCTCGACCGCCCCGCTCACGAAGGAGATCGGATTGGGCTCCGATGGCATGCAGAGGAAATCGCCGATGGTGTATCGGGTCCGCCCGGATCGAACGTCGGAAGGCATGGCCACATATTCCGCATTCTCGCGCGGGGGAAGGATATTCCTCCCGGCATCCACCAAGACCCAGCGCCTGCCGCTGTTCTGTTTGCAGGACAGAATGCTCATCAAGCACACGGCGGCATCGTTGACGAGAAACCGCCCGGGCTCGATGACAACCTGTCGGTCGCCCGAAAGGCCAGAAAGCGGTTCGCACATGGCGGCAATGAAACTCCCGAGCGTGTGACCATGAGCTTCCATGAGATAGCGGCTCCCGAATCCTCCGCCGAAGTCGAGAACCGGAATTCGGACCCCAAGGTCGGCCTCCACCCGCCGGACGAACTTCACCACCGCGGCGACATGAGCCCGGTGAGCATCGGGCACGTACTGCCTCGTGTAGCTGTGGCAATGGACCGCGCGAAGCGAGAGGGACCGCGAGCGAACGATATGTTTGACCGCCCTCCCGGCCTCACCGCTGGACACGTCAAATCCGAATTTCGACCCCGGCGGAGCGAAGGGGCCTCGGAGGCGTCGGGACAGGATGGGGTTGATTCGTATTCCCACCTCGATCGCCTTTCCAAGCCTCAGACCAAGGGCATCCAGAAAGGCGATCTCTGAGAGCGACTCGACGTTGATGAGGGAGACCCCATCGGTGACTGCCCGTTCCAGGAACTCCCCCCGCTTTGCCGGGCCATTCACCACGACCTGATCCGGAGTGAATCCGACCCTCCTGGCGAGGAGGTACTCGAACTCGGACATCACCTCCACATTCAAGCCAGCCTCTCTCACCAGTGAAACCACCCCGATCAGATAGCAGGCCTTGAGGGCAAAGTGGATGCGAATCGGATGGGGACAGGCACGGCCCGCGGCGATAGCCTCCGTGATGTTGTCACGCAGCCGCGCCGAGGAATAGGCCAGGAGCGGCGTGCCCAGTTGTGTCACGATCTCCCGGTAGGGCAGCCTCTCGATCCACACCTGCCCGCCCTCCACGCGCAGCGGTCCATCCTTTCTCAGCAGTCGGCGCGTGGCCAAGGAAGCAAAAAGGTGCTCGTCGGACGTCATGATCTTTGCTCAATAGGCTTCATGCTTCGCAGGGCCGCCCCTACCTCCTCGGCGGCAGTTGTGGTGAGCCCGTCGTAAGACTCCGAACGACTGCGTCCGCGCGAAAAGACGGTGCAGATCGGCTTGCCCCGCTCTATATGCTCCCCTTCGAAGGGCAGGTCTCGCGCGCCGCGCTCGTACCACCACCGGGGGTTATGGAAGACCAGATCTTCGGTCGCGAAGAGGATGGCCTTTCCGAGGAAGTCGGGCGCCGACTGGGCGCCGAGGTCGAAGGCGGAGAG
>JBGPUH010000048.1:0-11106 GCA_041491025.1 Methylomirabilis sp. (SeqCode) | reverse complement strand
CCATCGGAGAAGGTGGGCGACTTTGCCGACAAGCTCCTGGCGATCGATGGGATCGTCGAGCAGCTCAGGTTCCTCAACCGTGGCCAGGGGTGGGTGCTCAGGAAGATCGAAGCACTGCTGCCCTCGCTGACGGATCAGACGATGCGGGATTTCTTCAGCGAGATGCTCGATACCCATCGAAAGAACATCGCCTGGGCCGAGAAGATGATCGAGCAGATGACGGCCAAGGTTGCCTAGTGCCGTTCCAACATGCTGCGGCTAATTGCCGGTAGGTATCCTCCGAAGACTTATCGCTTACCCTGGCCCAGCCACTTTCGCGTAAATAGTTGGAACGGCACGTGCTGACCTTGAGCCATAAGGTGGGTTGAAATGTCAGAGAAGAAAGATCTCAAGCGAATCGAGCAGGAGAAGGAGCGGTGGGAGGCCGAAACCCTGAAGCCCACCCTCAAGAAAAACCCCGAGCGGGCAGAGCGCTTTACCTCGGTCTCCATGACCCCGATTGAGCGCCTCTACACCGCAGCGGACCTGCCGGGATGGGACTTCATGGAGGATCTTGGATTTCCCGGCGAGTACCCTTATACCAGGGGACTTCACCCGACGATGTACCGCGGCAAGCTCTGGACGATGCGGATGTTCGCCGGGTTCGGCACCGCCCTCGAAACCAATCGACGGTTCAAATATCTGCTCGAGCAGGGGCAGATGGGGCTCTCCACCGCTTTCGATCTGCCAACCCTGATGGGGTACGATTCCGACCATCCGTTTTCGGCAGGGGAGGTCGGCAAGTGCGGGGTGGCGATCGACTCCCTTGCGGATATGGAGATCCTCTTCGACGGAATACCGCTGGGCGAAGTGACAACCTCGATGACGATCACCTCACCAGCGTCTGTGCTCTGGGCGATGTACGTTACCGTCTGTGAGAAGCAAGGCGTGCCGTATCACTGCATCGGCGGCACGATCCAGAACGATATCCTGAAGGAGTATATCGCGCAGAAGGAATACATCTACCCGATCGAGCCGTCGGTGCGGCTGGTGACCGACACGGTGCTGTTCGGCGCGCACCACCTGCCTCGGTGGAACACCATCAGCATCAGTGGCTACCATATCCGTGAGGCCGGCTCCACAGCATTGCAGGAGTTGGCCTTCACCCTCGGCGATGGAATGGTCTATGTCGAGGAGGCGATCAGGGCGGGCCTGGACGTTGACGCCTTCGCGCCGCGCCTGTCGTTCTTCTTCGATTGCCATAACGACCTGTTCGAAGAAGTAGCCAAGTTTCGAGCGGCGCGGCGGCTCTGGGCCCGTCTCATGCGGGAGAAGTTCGGGGCGAAGGATCCGCGCTCATGGCTGCTCAGGACTCATGCACAGACCGCCGGCTGTTCGCTGACCGCTCAGCAGCCGCACAACAATATCGCGCGGGTAGCGATCCAGGCGCTGGCAGGCGTGCTGGGTGGAACCCAATCGTTGCATACCAACGCGATGGACGAGGCGATGGCCCTACCGACGGAGGAGGCGGCCATCATCGCGCTGCGGACACAGCAGATCATCGCGCACGAGAGCGGGGTCACCAACACGGTCGATCCGCTTGCCGGCTCCTACTATGTGGAGAAGTTGACGAACCAGATGGAGGAGGGGGCCTGGGAGTACTTCAAGAGGCTGGCTGATTTTGGTGGAATGATTCGCGCCATCGAAAGAGGGTTCCCGCAGCGTGAGATCGCTGATGCCGCTTACGCCTATCAACAAGCGATCGAACGGGAGGAAAAAATCATTGTCGGCGTGAATCGATTCACCACCGACGAGGAGCCCCCGATCCCCCTCCTGTACATCAACCGCGAAGCTGAGGCGCAGCAAATCGATCGGCTGCAACAGCTTCGCCGATCGCGGGACAAGGATGCGATGATGCGATCACTCGACGCCCTCCGCCAGGCCGCCGCCGGGAAAGACCCGTGGGGGAAAGACCTCCTGATGCCGAGGATTCTCGACGCGGTCCGGGCCTACGCGACCCTCGGCGAAATTATGGGCGTCTTCCGTGAGGTGTGGGGCGAGTATACCGAGCCAAACATTATTTGAGTCTCATGTAAAGGCATATAATGAACCGTCATTGCGAGGGAGCGAAGTGACCCTTGCAGGAGTGTGCTATGGCAGAAGTGGCGGAGCGAAAGATCCGTGTGTTAATCGCCAAGCCCGGCCTTGACGGGCACGACCGGGGCGCCAAGGTCATCGCAAGGGCATTCCGCGATGCCGGAATGGAGGTGATTTACACCGGGCTTCGGCAGACGCCGGAAATGATCGTCAGCGCTGCTATCCAGGAGGATGTGGATGCGATCGGCCTGTCATGTCTCTCCGGAGCCCATATGCACCTGTTCCCGAGAGTGATGGAGCTGCTGAAGGAGCGTGGCGTAGATGACATCATCGTGTTCGGCGGCGGCACGATCCCTGAGGAAGACATCGTCAAGCTGAAGGCAGCCGGGATCGCGGCGATCTTCACTCCGGGGGCGACGACGGGCGAGACAATCGAGTTTGTGAAAAAGAACGTAAAAGCTAAGTCCTGAGAATATAATCACTTATACTTGTTTTCAATATTTTACTTGAGGCACAGAAGGAAGCCAGGAATTGTCATTGCGAGCGCAGCGAAGCAATCTCGCTCGCCGTTGTGCATTGAGATTGCCACGCACCCTTCGGGTGCTCGCAATGACCAAATGGAAGGGCTGGATCGTCTGACTCTGTTCTTGGGTTGGAGAGCCTGAAACTAAGATTCTGCGGCTAGGATTCAGCGCGGCCTTGAACCAAATGGGTGATAAGGGGGAGTTCGATGCGGCCGGTGTACATGGTATCGGGAGGGGTGAGCAAGTTCGCCAAGGCCAGGCCGGATGTCACCTTCCAGCCGATGGTCAAAGAGGCCTATGATTATGCCCTCAAGGATCTCGGACTTGAGCACCCCAAGTTTGTTGAGATCGTAGACGGGTCGGTCGCATCCTATTTCTCGGACCATTTTCAGCGGCAATTGATGTCGGGGATCATGGTGCATGACTATCTGGGCCTCTGTCCCAAGCCGAGCCACCGGGTTGAGGGGGGTGGCGCCACAGGCGGCCTGTGCTTTCAGGAGGCCTGGAAGTCGGTAGCCTCCGGCCTGATGGATGTCTGCGTCGCCTATGGATTCGAGACGATGTCGCATGTGAATACCTGGAAGGGAAACGAGTTTATCGCCCTGGCCTCCGATGTGAGCTTCGACTATCCAGTCGGGGGGTTCTATTCCGGCTACTATGCGATGATGGTGGTCCGACACATGAAGGAGTTCGGCACGACCGTCGAGCAGATGGCCCACGTTTCGGTCAAAAATCACAACAACGCCTTTCATAACCCGTACTCGCAGAAGCGGCAGGTTCTCACCATCGCGGACGTCCGGCGGGCTCCGATGGTCGCCTGGCCGCTAACCCGTCTCGATATTTGCGTCATGTCTGACGGGGCAGCGGTGACCATCCTGGCCAGCGAGGAAGGGGTCAACAAGCTGGAGAAGGCCAGCGGGAAGCGGTTGAAGCTGGCGAAGGTGGTTGGGGTCGGCCGCGGGACCGACGCGATGCGGATGGCCGATCGACCCCACCGCAGGGTCTTGTTGCTCCCCCATGAGCGAGCCAGTGACTACCGTGGCCTCAAGTACCCGGGCATTCACTCATTTCGTGCAGGCCGAATGGCCTCCAAGCTGGCCTACCAGATGGCGGGGATCACCAATCCGGTCGAGGAGCTTGACTTCATTGAGCTGCACGACGCCTACACCTCCTCCGAGATCCAGACCTATGAGGACATGGGCCTCTGCAAATATGGAGAGGGCGGCCGATGGACGGAGGAGGGACACCCCTTCCTCCCCAACCTCGACTATGGCCTGACCCTCAAAAAGGCTGGGACGGTGCCGGTCAACCCATCGGGCGGCCTGATCGCCTGCGGCCATCCGGTCGGAGCGACCGGGCTCATGCAGGCGGTCTTCGCCCTGTGGCAGCTTCAGGGAAGCATTAGGAAGCACTTCGGCAACGGCCGGCTTCAGGTCAAGGACGACAGACGCGGGGCCATCCACAGTCACGCCGGCACCGGGACCTACGTCACCCTGACGATTATGGAGAAAGCGTGAGCCGCGGCGGGCGCCCGTGAGGAGGGAGGATGCAATGGCGAAGGCCAAGCATGAGAGATCGAAGCAGGGGCCAACGGACGGAGAGCGGGTCGCCTTGCCGGAGACGGACGAGGGAACGATCCTGTTCAACGTCCCGTTCCCCAAGGACCTGTCACAGCTCAAGGCCATGGCCCCCATCATCATCAAGCAGCCTTACCAGATCGATTATATCCACAGTTACGGCCAGGATTCGCCGTTCTTTGCCGGCCTTGCCAACCGGAAGCTGCTGGGGACCAGATGCACGAAGTGCGGCTACAAGTACGCCACGCCCAAGCTGCACTGTATGGATTGCGGCAGTGAATGTGACTGGTTCGAACTGCCCCAGATGGGCGCCGTCCACACCTTCACGGTCTGCTACTTCGGCAGCGAGGAGTTCCTGAAGGACACCCCTTTCGTTCTTATCCTTGTGGAATGGCCTGGCATCAACACGCTTTTCCTCTCCCGATTGCTTGGCGCCGATCCGCTGAAGCCCTCGCTGGATTGGGTGGGCATGAAGGTCAAAGCGAAATTCCGCCGACTCTCGAAATTCAAGCCGACCGATGTCTACTTCGTCCCCGCGTAGCTTCCATGGCGCGCAGACTCGATGGTGCAGCGGTCTTTAAGCCGCAACGTCTATAGCAAACGCACTAAACGTTGTTACATCGTCATTGCGAGCGACCAATGGGAGCGCGGCAATCTCGGTCTCCGAGGCCCCAGTGATGGGATTGCTTCGGTCACGCGGCTCCCTCGCAATGACACCTCCGTTAATGTGTTTGTACTAGGAAGGATCGAGCGATGGATTTTGAGCTGAGCGAGGATCAGAAGGCCGTCCAGAGGATGGTTCGGGAGTTCGCCGAGCAGGAGATCGCGCCGGTGGCGAGAGAGCTCGACGAGCGGGAGGAGTTCCCGGCCCAGATCGTTGCGAAGCTCTCGGAACTTGGGCTGATGGGGATCCTCCTCCCAAAGGAGTACGGCGGCGCGGATATGGACTACATTACTTACGCCCTGATCCTCGAGGAGCTGGGACGGTACGACGCCTCCGTCGCGCTGACCGTCGAGTCGCACAACTCCCTCTGCAGCAACCATATCTACCTGGCCGGCACCGAGGCCCAAAAAAGGAAATACCTCCCCCAATTGACCAGTGGCAAGGTTCTGGGCGCGTGGGGGTTGACGGAGCCAGGCTCAGGGAGCGATGCGGCGGGGATGCGGACCACTGCGACGCTTGACGGGAATCACTGGGTACTGCAGGGCTCAAAGAATTTCATTACCCAGGGAAGCCTGGCGGGCATCTATGTCATCATGGCGATCACCGATCGCGCCAAGCGGGACAAGGGAATTTCTGCCTTCATCTTCGAGAAAGGGACTCCAGGCTTCAAGGTCGGTCGCAAGGAGCATAAGATGGGGTTTCGCGCCAGCGACACGGCGCAGCTTATTTTTGAGGCCGCGCGAATCCCAAAGGAGAACCTGTTAGGCACGGTGGACCACGGTTTCATCGACACCCTGAACATCCTGGATGCCGGCCGGATCGGGATGGCTGCGCTGAGCGTTGGGATCGCCCGTGGCTGTCTGGAGGAAGGCCTGAAATACGCGAAAGAACGCCAGGCATTCGGGCGACCGATCGCCAACTTTCAGGCGATTCAGTGGAAGCTGGCCGATATGGCCACCGAGATCGATGCGGCCAGGCTCCTGGTGCTGCAGGCCGCCTCCCTGAAGGATGCAGGTCTGCCGTTCACCAAAGAGGCTGCTTACGGGAAGCTCTTCTCCTCAGAAGTTGCCATGAAAGCGGCCACTGAAGCCGTTCAGATTCACGGCGGCTATGGTTACATTAAAGAGTTTCCGGTCGAACGATATTTCCGCGATGCCAAGTTCTGCGCCATCGGGGAAGGGACCTCAGAGATCCAGCGGCTGATTATTGCCCGCCAACTCCTGGGCCGATCATTCGCGTAACTGCTTGTTGAGAAGTTCTTTCTGTCCGCCCATCCCCTTACATATCCCAATATTTCTGCTGGACTTTGTCGCTTCCGTGTGATACTTTTCCGTCCCACAAACGCTGTTTTGAATTTTGCAGTGCTCTGCAATCCCCAAAGGTTCCTGCGAGGTTAAAGCGCACGAATCTAAACAGCCTGGGCACGTTGCAGATCCAAGAATCCCACCAGCTTGCTAGAGGGTTCTTCAGACCCATCGCGATCACAGATGGACCTTACGCGCAGAATCCTCGAAGGTGATGTCCGCGCGGTGGCCCGCCTCATGACCATGATCGAAAACGGCGTGTTTGAGGCTAGGGCTGCCCTGAAATCGCTTTATGCCCACACGGGCTCTGCCTACATCATCGGGATCACCGGCCCCCCAGGCTCTGGCAAGAGCACCCTGACCGATCGGCTTACAGAAGAGTTGCGGAAGCGCCAGAAGACCGTGGGGATCGTTGCGGTTGACCCGACCAGTCCCTTCACCGGTGGGGCGATCCTTGCCGATCGGATTCGCATGCAACGTCACAGCCTCGATGCCGACGTGTTTATTCGCAGCATGGCGACGCGTGGCCACCTGGGAGGGCTGGCCCGCGCCACCAACGATGTCGTAGACGTCATGGATGCGGCGGGGAAGGAAGTGGTCCTGATCGAAACGGTAGGGGTTGGCCAGGATGAGGTGGAGGTCGTGGGTACCGCGCATACCTGCGTGGTGGTATCGGTCCCCGGACTTGGCGACGAAGTCCAGGCCATCAAGGCCGGTGTCCTGGAGATCGGCGACGTGTTCGTGGTGAACAAGGCAGACCGGGAAGGCGCCAACCGGACCGCCACCGAGCTGGAGATGATGCTGCACATGACCCCCGACACCGGCGGTTGGCTGCCGAAGGTTTACAAGACCATCGCCACCAAGGGGGAAGGGATCGCGGAGTTATTGGATGCCATCTTCGAGCACAAGGCGTTCATGGACCAGGGCGATTTGCGAAAGAAAAAGGGGCGAGAGCGAAGCGAGCGAGCGTTTCTGGCATTGCTCCAAGAGACGCTCACGGCCAGGACCTTGGAGCGGTTCAAGCGGAATGGGAGCATCAAGGAGCTGATCGCGCGCATCGCCGATCGGGAGCTGGATCCATATACCGCTGTCGAAGAGGTCCTCGGAAAAATCGGGCTATAGCTGGAGCCGTCTATGGATGTGCTACAGGCAGGAATCGGCGAGTTCACGGTCGAGGATCCCGATGATCTTCGGGCCTTCATGCGGACAGAGAAGCGGCGCGAGATGGTTGATAAGGTCATGCCAGAAGCCGAGGCCATCCGCCGCTACGTGAAGGACGGGGACTACGTCAGCTTCGACTTCTCATCCTTCACCCGGGGCCCGGCCTGCCTTGTCCGGGAGATCATCCGCCAACGGAGGCAGAACCTCTGGTTCGCCGCCAAGTTCACCTTGATGGAAAGCACGCTGCTGGCCGAAGGAGGCTGCCTTCGGGGGATCGACGTCGGCTTCCTGGGTCTCGGCAATCTGATAGGGAAGGCGGTGGAAGAAGGGAGGATCAAAATCACCGAGTGGACCAACGGCACCCTGACGTTGCGCCACTTGGCCGGGGCGATGGGGGTCCCTTTCCTGCCGACCAGAAATCTGTTGGCCACTGACACCCTGACCTACTCTGGCGCGAAAGTGGTTCAAGATCCATTCACCGGCAAGCCCATCGCGCTGGTCCCGGCGGTCAATCCTGACGTCGGGCTCGTGCACGTCCATCAGTGCGACATCTACGGCAATGCACGCTGCTTCGGCCCTGGGGTCTCACCCTTGGAGACGGCAATGGCCTCGAAGCGAACCATCATCTCTACTGAAGAGATCATCACAACCGACGACATCCGAAAAGAACCGGCCAAAACCACAATTCCCTATTATTTGGTGGACGCGGTGGTCTATGCGCCGTTCGGCTGCCTCCCTGGTGGAGCGCAGGGAGTGTATGAAATGGACACGGAGCACTTCCTGGAGTATATGGCCGCCTCGGGCGACGCGCAGAAGATGGCGGCCTACCTCGGCAAATATGTCTATAGTGTGGCATCGCACGAAGAGTTTTTGGCGAAGCGCGTTGGAGTCGAGAAGCTCCTGGACCTCAAGCGACAGGCCACAATTAAAGAGGGGTATCATTGATCCAAAGCGACTTCACCGAGTCGGAGTTCATGATTTGCCAGTGTGCCCGGCTGATTGAGGACGGCAAGATCGTGTTCATCGGCTACGGGCTGCCGCAGATCGCCGCGATCCTGGCCCAGCGTCTTCACGCCCCACGGATGGTTCAAGTCTACGAATTCGGCGCGGTGGGGTCGCTGCCGGAGACTCCCTTTGTCCGCTTCACGATGGGCGGGCCGCGCAACTGCTATAAGTCACTGGCCTGGACCAACATGAACACGATTTTCGCTCAGGCCCAGCTTGGAATGGTTGATCTGGGTGTCCTCGGCGCGACGCAGATCGACCAGTTCGGCAACCTCAACTCGACCATGCTGGGCGCGGATTACACGCACCCTGAGAAGCGATTTCCGGGGAGCGGAGGGGCGAACGAGGTGCTGACCCAATGCTGGCGGACGGTGATCGTCATCAGGCATGAGCGCCGGCGGTTTGTCAAGAAGGTAGACTTTCTGACGTCGCCCGGATACCTTGACGGGACCCCCGGGGCCCGCGAGCGGGCTGGCTTGCCCAGGGACACCGGCCCCTGGCGGGTGGCAACCTCAAAGGCGTTGTACGGATTTGATGATCACACGAGGCAGATGGTCCTGCTGGGGGTACTGCGCGGTCTGAGCGTGGATGAAGTTGTCAAGGAGATGGAGTTTACCGCACTCGTGAAGGAAAAGGTGGAGGAGCTTGAGCCGCCGAGCCCTGAGGAGCTTCGAATCCTCCGGGAGGAAATCGATCCCGCTCGAGCGATCATTGGCAAGACAGCTCGAGACTAGTGCCGTTCCAACTTTATCTGTCTAACGACAAAATGACTTGGAGGCACCTCGATCGATCGTCGCGTAGTCTCACCATTTGTCCGAATAAGTTGGAACGGCACTAGCCCGGCCTAGCAGGCACAGTTCATGGGCGCAGTCGAGTGCAGAGAACTCATGTGAAAGAAGCGAGGAGGGCCTAATGAGCGAGGGCAGGCCACCAGTCTATCTGGTTGCTGGGGTTGCCAACTTCAACCCACCACCGATCTGGGAGGCGGCCAGCGCCGGAGGTGGCAAGGCGCTTCAAGAATACTGGGAATTGGGGAAGCTCGAGGAGATCTACGCCGAATCGCTTCTCTGGACAGGGTTCGAGCGTCTTGTCGCGGACGCTGCCACCAGAGGAGTGGACCTCTCCCGAGTCACCACCATTAACGTTGCCATCTCTTACACGCACGAGCTCGGCCAGACCACGGAGGAGACTGTCGCTAAGGACTTCAGTCGCCGCCTGGCCAGTAGCCAGTTACGCCAATACTTTCATCACACGCCCAAAATCAGGTGTACTCCCACTCACGCCGCATCCTCCTCGGGCATGGTGCCCCTCAATGATGCCCTCGCAGATCTCCTTGACCGTGGAGAAGAGATGTCGATCGCGGTCACAGGCGGCAATACAAAAGGAACGAATCGGAACCGGCCACGGATCACACCAGCGGAGACAACGGAGATCTTTGCCAGCCTTGTCTCTCCCTTCGACCGCAAATTCGCAAAGGCGAATATGCTGAAGCTGGGAGCGGCTGCGCTGGGCCGCGCCTATCAACACGATTTCGAGCTGGTCAAGGCGCTAGACAAGTTCGTGTATGAGCAGCGCCTCTATACCCATGAGTTAGCCCGTCGCAAGCTCTCCACGGCCCACGTCACCACGCATCCGGATGAGATCGAGGACCGCACCATTTATTACCCCTTGAAGCTGATCGGCGTATCCCCGCAAAGCATCGGATACGCCGGCCTCATTCTCTCCAGCCAGCCTCCCGCAACAGAGCGCGCGGTCCGCGTCGCCGGCGTGGGATGCGGCGTGGACCCATCCAGCATCCGCGACCGAGAAAGCCACCTGTTTTCCAAGGCGATGGCGTCTTCCGTCTCCACCGCGATGACCCAGGCGCGCATCCCCGGGCTGTCGAGCCTGAAGATCCTTGAGCACCATAACCCGTTTCCCAGCGTTCCCCTGACCGAACTGGACGTTGTCCTGAAGAGATTGGAATATCAGAAGACTGTGACTCACGCCCTCCTCAGCAATGATGTCGGGACCAACGGCAAGCTCATCAAGGCTGGCCGCTCCGGCGGAGCGCTGTCGGGCCATGCGATCGCGCCGACCTTCATCCGTCTCACCTTTGAGGCGGCCAAGCAACTCTGGGGCATTGCTGGCTACCCCGCCCCGGAGATGGGACCAAACGAGGTCGCATACGCCGGCATCAGCGGCGTTGGGGGCCATCACGCCTTTGACGGCTACACGATCCTGGTGGGTGGCGGAACCGAAGAGGTGTCGAAACTCCGCACCGATCTCGAACCCTTCGATCACGACTATTACAATTCTTTGGCCGAGCGCGATCTCCAGGAACAAGAAGGTTTGACCAGCGCCAAGGTCCCGGACGGCATGGTCATCGCGTTCATCAGTTATCAGGTAACGAAGGGCGGACATGACTACTTCGGCATTGCGCGCACACCCGACGGCCGTGATTTCCCATTTACGGCCTCATCGGCGTTCTTTTCGCATTTGCTCCACACGGCCTATATCGGGACGCCCGTCCGGCTCTCGCCGAAGCTTCACGCCATCGAGGCCTAAAACTTATGCTCCGCTGCGGATGCGGCTCAGAACCCACCTGGGAGATGTCAAGATGAAAACGACATTCCCCGCGCGGATGCAAGGGTAGGGTAGATGGACCAGCCTGATATCCTATTGCAAGTCGAAGACCTCCACATCGCCTTTGGGGGAGTCAGCGCCCTTGCTGGCGTAAGCTTGGAAGTAAGAAGGGGGGAGATCTTCTCGCTCATCGGGCCCAACGGCGCCGGGAAGACCGTCCTCCTCAATTG
>JBGPUH010000047.1:0-11308 GCA_041491025.1 Methylomirabilis sp. (SeqCode) | reverse complement strand
GGTTCCGGGCACTGCCGCTCCTGCGGACCGCCCTTCAAGCCGACCTGCGAGGTGAGGTGAACCTGGGTGGATCTCAAGCTGCGTAACCTCATGGCCGGGAGCTGGCTTCGCGAAGTTCAACTAACTTTGGGATTGACTCTTCTTTCTTGATATCTCAATACTCAATAGTCCTTCTTTTCGAGCCTTTTCCCAAGGCTGTCAGCTTCATATATTATAAAGATGTCTACCCTGCACGGCGTCACTTTCTCGGTCATATTGTAATAACTCGTTGCATCTAGAGCGGTTCTAATTGAATATTGGTCAGACCTGCTATCAACGAAACCCCATCGGGCCCAGCCAGTTGGATTCCCTGACCTCACGCATTCGGCGCGAATACTAGAAACATCCTTACCGTCTATCTTGCCAGATTCGCGTTTCTGGGGCGGGCCGTATTTTTTACTAAGCGTGTTGACCATCCCCTCAAAAATGTTTTGCGTGTACCGGTGATTGGTAGACCATGCACAGCCCCAAGCAGAGCCCGAATAGAAAGAATTGGCACGCAAATTAAAATACAGGTGCAAGCAGGGAACCCCCGCGAAATCTCCTTCGAAGTCTAATTGGTTGGATTTTTCGCTCGTGAGCTGTCGGTGGCCCTGTTCGTTCATGGCTTTAATTATTTGATCTTTACTCGCTCCCCAGGGTATTCCCATAAACCCCTCCGGCACCGCGCCTGCCCGGGCTATGCCGGGAAACATAACAACTGACACTACGAATAGGGCAAAAACAACGACCGGATAAAGCACTTTCGTCTTTTTCATAACCTCCACCTTCATGAATTTGATGAAACTCTTATCTGTGCTCAATCGTTGATTCCGCACTTGATGCACCAGGACTGGGGCATTTCGGCTTTGGCGCATGCCTCCGAGGTTGCATAGCAGTTCGTCCGGTTATTATTCGTCGCCGTCCACGGAGATCCAGTGGGACACCACCGGAAAAGGACCATCTTCATATCGACCTGCTTGTAGCAAGCTAGATAGGTTGCATTTTGGGCGAGCATGAGGGGCTTGCCGTGGGTATTCTGTGATTCCATCTTGTCAATCGTGTACCAATCCCGGCCTTCCGCCTTCGCATAGAGCTTGGGGGTACTTACTTCGGATTTCGACGGCGCCGGGACAGGAGGAACGCCTGTTGGTTTGTCATAGCATCGCTTCAGGCAATTCTCCAAGCAAGTCGCATATTCTTTTCCCGAACCGAGCGGTGAACATTTGTTTACGCAGTTTGACGCACATTCCTGTGCTGTCTCGGCATAAGACACCATAGGTATTGTTAGAAAAAAGATAGCAGCAACTACAGATAATATGTCAAGCTTTTTCATGATATCCCCTTTCAGAAAGGGTCTAGTTTCGTATGTACGCGTACGTGTAGGTCCGCATTACATTGCTTCCATCAGGTAACGGTGCGTCACCTGCAACTACCCTATCGTACGCCCACCTTCGAATGCATTGGACCGCGGAGAAAATGACGACTAAGAGCCTCGCTGTCCAGGCACGCTGGGGCGGTGGGACAGCCGTCGATATGATCCACGCGACGGCACCGATGACAAGTGTCACCGCATATCCGTTAACCCACCAGAGCCATCTAGATTTGGAGAGTCCGTAATCGACCGCTCTCGTCGCGTGAAAGCAGAGGACTGGAAAAGAAGCGACGTAGCAGAACAAGTTTCCATACAAGAAAAGTAATGTGAGCCTTGTCGCGTCAAGCTTGTCCGGTGGCACCGGTAGGAAGAGCAATCTGGAGAAATCATTACCGGCAATGTCACTAAGCCAACTGACGATCACCACTCCGGCAATCGACGGCATAAGGTAACGAACGAGGTAGTTTTCCCACCAGCGATTGGCAGCTCCTTCTGTAGCCATCACACCCTGCCTTATGTCAATGCCTATAGCGCATTGAATTTCTCCCTACTCGTAGTGCTCTCCATACTTCGGTTCCCACTGGATGTCTAACGTAGGCCGTCACCGGCCGCGCCCAGCAAGCGCCGCTCCGCTTGCTTGGGTCCAGTGCATCGCCACATTATGAGTCACAAACGAAGAGTGCGTGTGCTCCGAGGTAAATACCTAGGTCAGTGGAATGCTGAAGGTAACGTCCTGGCTTCTTACAGATTTCTCATTGAGTATCCAGTATTTGACCTCGGCCGAACCGAAACGCTCGTCACTGCGAAACCACCCTTTCCGAAGATCCTCCGGTTTTGGCACGGGGAACTCAATGCTGAAGTCCATACTGAACCCTGGACGAATGGGCTTGGAAGGTTTCGGAAATCGATCTCCAAGACTGTCAGAACCGCCGATTGAGATCGGCTTTATCACCTTCGGCACAATCGGTAGGCCCAGTTGAATGGGGGAGACCAAGTTAAAGGAGTCGAGATAAATTCCGTGCACGGTCATGTTCGTGGCTCTAAGCTCCACCAAGTAATTGTCCCCATCTGCTCGACTATCGAGGACCTGAAAGCATAAGGGCCCCTCCGACCTGATCCACTCAGCGAGCTTTTCTCCACCCTTCATAGCCAAGTCAGCGCCCTTCAAGATGACTGGCACTTCCCAGGTGGGAACCCAGGCTTTAGGTTGTCCCGAAGGTCCACGATTCACAGGGGGCTTCGTCGCTACGATCTTACCTTTGCCTTGCTTCCTAGACATTGTGATCTCCATTCGATAGGACTAAGCCGGTCAGATCGATTGTTTGGAAATCGCATTAGGCTACGGCCTATTGCACTCTATTACGTACAGGTGGCAATCCCCCGGCCCCGACGAGGCTCAGTGGCCGGCTCCTGGCCCCAGCAGCCAGTCGGCCGGATGGCGGACGCGGCCCCAACCGCGTTCAGGGTGTGTGAGGAGATCATTCTACCCGTGCCTCTCCCACCCCCATGCTCTTCTCTTCCTCGCGCCACAGACACCAACGCCCTCCTAGGCCGAGTTACACCCGGGAGGGCGCTGCTGTCGAATGGTGCGCCGACCAAACTGCGAGAAGCGGCTGAAGTCCTATGGTCACCCCGGTGGCATCGCGATCACCTGTGGGGACACTATTTCATGGCGGTCTTCAAGGTGTCAAGCTGTTATTGGGGGGTCACCAGTGTAGATTACAACCACCAATCTGCACCAAGATCGAAACGTCCGGCGGATTTTAGTTGAGATGGGTGCAGGGTTCTTTCGGTTGATTCCGCAGGTCAACCCGAAATGAGCACCGAGTGTACGCCACGCGTTTTCCACAGATCAATCCGGATAGCTGAAACGCAGGAGGCTCATATGGGGAAATCCCGTTTTAGAGAAACCCAGATCGCCGTAATCCTCAAACGGGCGATGCCGGGAAGGCGACGGCTATGGATTGGAATCGATGGCCTCTCCCAATTCGACTAACAACTGCTCGATACGCTGGCGTGTGCATTCATGACGTTCTACCTCGCGCGCAAACCCACGCGCTCGGGCATTGTCTGCCATGGCAATCTCCCGCTCGCGGCGCTCACGCAGCCGCGGCGCATACTCGGGAGTGGTCACGAACTTGGCGCAAGTGAGATACAGGTCGCACTCGCAGGGGCCTTCCTCGGGCAGTCGCAGACAGTGGCCGAGCTCCAGCTCGGTGCGAAAGAAATTGACTTTGAGCCAGGCAATCGAGTCTGGCGGCATTGCCCCGGCGCGTAAGGTCGCGGCCAAGGGTCCGGCGATCTGGGCACCCGGGCCTAGGACCTTCAGATACTCCTCGCGTAACGTGGCGTCGCTTAGATGAGCGTAGACGAGGGTCATGCCGGTCGAGGTGTGACCCAACATCTTCATGACCGTGTGTAAGCGGGCGCCACCCTCCACGAGTTCGGTACCAACGGTATGGCGAAAGCGATGCGCGGTGATCGTTGCCCGCCCCGCCTGATCGAGCAGGCCGGCTCGCCCACACGCCGTCTGTAGAGCAATCTCGAATAGATAGTGAGCCGAGAGACGACGCCCTCGGCGTACGAACAACCAGGGCGACTCTCGCCCCGAACGTTCATCGGGGAAGCCACGCGCGGGACGGGCAAGTGCCTGCAGTTCCCTAATCGCCTCGGCCGCGTCAGGATGCAGCGGCACCATCCGTTCAGTGGCAGTCTTGCCCGCTGGCACACGCAGGCGCGGCGTTCCATCGAGATAGCTGTCCAGACATTCGAGTTCAAGCCGGCTGATCTCCCCGCGTCGCGCCCCGCTCCATCTGGCAATGATCAGCGCGGCGCGCTGATAGGGGCACTCGAGCTTTCGGATGGCGGCCAGCAGTCGGTCGAGCTCTTCGGCAGGGATAAACCTCGGCACCCGGTTCGGTCGCTTGGGGAGGTCGCGCGAGCCGATCAGCGGCCGAGGTGGCGCCTCCGGCCAGCCCCACGCTGCAGCATCGTGGAACATCACCGACAACGACGACAGGCGGGTGATTTGGGTCTCGACGTTCACGCCGGCCGAGACAAGGCTAGCACTATAGGCCAGAACCTGCTCGCGAGTCAGATCAGCGAATGCCTCAACCTGTGGATGATGCACCGCCAGCCAGTCGGCGAGATGACGGCCGGCGTTACGGAGCTTGCTAACAGTCGTCGGGCGAGTGTGGAGCGCCGAGCGAGCGTGGGCATATCGCTCAATGAATCGCCGCATCGCTGGCTTGACATGAAGACGTTCCGGTGGAACGACCTCGCGTCGCGGCGGCTGATTGATCCGACCTTGGTGATAGAGGGCAGTTCGAAACGCGAACAACATCGTCGCCATCGAACGTAAAGCTCGACTGAGGCGTTCCGGCGAGTCGAAAATCTTCACCGCGTCGTCACGTTCCCGGAAGGCCGACAGGGCCTGAGCGAAGGCAGTGAGCTCAAGCTCACCGACATGAACCATGGTGCCGCCGTACCGAACGAAGAAATAGCGGACGGCCCGCTCGACGCGCATGGCGCCGCTGTGCGGATAGCCAAGAGCGCGCACCTGCTCGCAAAGCCGCGACGAAAATGCCTGAACCTGTGTCGGTAACGTTATGATCGGCAGGACATGGCACTGCGCCCCGATGACCCAAGGCCAATCCAGAATCAGGCGTCCTGTCTGGACTAGGAAGTAGAGATACGGTCGGGCTCCCGCGCACCAGAACGCGGTGCCTCGGCGGGTCTCGCGTGATCCGAGTCGTTCTATCAGCGGGGCTCGCTGCCACGCCACTAGATCCGGATAGAGCCGAGCGAAGCGACGGGCGTACTCTAGCCGGCGGTTACGGTACCCGTCTTCAACGGAACCGAGATGAGAGGCGTAAGCATCGAGGGCGTGATCGGCCAATCGCTCCTCTGTAAGGGCGCTGTTAGTCGCGAGCAGCATGGGCCCTCCGCTCGTCCTGCGCCGCCAGCGCGCGTTGATAGTCCTCCAGCATCATCGCGTCACTCACGCGTGTGTAGACCCGGGTGGACTCAAACGACGCGTGGCCCAACCGCTTCTGCAGTGCAAGCTCACGCATCCCACCCTCCCAGAGCCGCGTTGCATGGGTATGCCGTAGCGCGTGCGGTGTAATCCACGGCTCGGTTAAGCCGACTTCGTCTCGCCGTCGCCTGAAGAGCTTGGCCAACGCCGGGTAGCCGATCGGCTCGGTCGCACGCGGTCCCGCGCCGCACACCAAGAACAGGTGACGCGTCGGCGCATCCGAAGGCCGCTCGGTCATCACATATGCACTGACAGCGGCAAGCGCTTCCGGTTCGTACAGTTCGACGATACGCTCCGTTCTGCTCTTCGTACGCACGGCCTTAGGATGGTCGGTGCGATGTCGGATAATAACCCGGCGTCGGCCATATTCGACATCGTCGAGATGCAGGTTGAGAACCTCGCCAGGTCGCAGTCCGCCCTGCAGCATCAGCAGAAACATAGCACGGTCCCGCGGACGAACAATGACATTGAGCAGCCGTGCAACGTGTTCCTCTGAGAGCGGGCGCGGAATACGATGGATCCGGCGCAGGCGCTTGAGGCGCCGTGCCGGCCTTCGAGCTTGGCCCACACGCCCGTTGCCGGCGCTGGCATCCACCGGGTTGCTTGCCACCCCCTCGGCACCGGTCAGCACCAGATGCTCGTAGAAGGTCGAGACGGCGGCCATGGCGCGGTTGATACTCGCCGGGGACAAGCCAGTCCGAACCAAAGCCGGAAATACGGTCGCCTTGCGCTGCCGAGGTTCAATGGCATTGAGGAAGGCTAGGAAGTCAACGGTGTGGGCTACAACGAAGCGCTCGACACTAAGCCCGGCGCTGTCGAGAAACTGATAAAAGCGGCACAGATCGTAGAGATAGGCGATGATCGTGTTCGGCGAGCAGCCCCGCGCCTGCAGGCCGAATACGAAGCTGGCAACGAGCGGCACGGGCTCGCCTGCGTCGTCCGCCAGATGGAAGCGTTCACCATGATCGGTCGGAATCCGAATGACGCGCATCGCGATGGCGCTCTCCAGCCGTTAACACCAAAGGATGTGTCTATATAAACTCGTAAAACCCATCAGCCACCACCAGACAGCGGTGCTTGCGGAGAGCGACCCGAAACGCGGGCTTCGTGGCCACAGTCTCGGCCCGCGCGTTGATCATCCGGTTCCCGATGGCTGGATCGGTTGCCCAGGAGGGGATGAGGCCCCAGCGCATCTGGGCGAGGTAGCGCGTCCCGTCATCGCCGACTACGACCACCGTCTTCGTGGGGGCGATGTTGTAGTGTGCGGTCCAGGCCGCCGACTCCGCCGTGGGCGTCAGTAGCCTGAATCGTTGGGCTACAGTGGTCATGCCCGCCGCAAGGGAGAATCGACCGCACATGGATCACCGGCCAGCCACGCGCCAAGCGTCGATGATGGACCAGAGCCAGACGATGAGCAGGACGAAGAGCGGAACGATGAGGCGGGCCTCCGGTTGGATCAGCGTCAGGAGGTCTGACGGAATCGCCCGACCGAGGAACCAGGTCAGGACGATGCCGGCGGCCAGGAACGCCGCACCCTTTCTAGGCTGACGGGTGTAGAACTGCCCAAGTCCGGGGAACACTCCGGAGAGGATGAGAGCGATAAGCTTCTGCCGCCTCGTGCTCTGCTCAGGCATCGCCGTGGTTCAGGGGGTGGACCGTCGGGCGGGACCCCCGCCGGAAACGAAGGCACTCGAAGTTCAGAAATTTGGGAAAAGAGAACAGCTACACGGTATAGGCTGCGGAAGCCTCGCGCCCTCGCTACACTTCCCGAACCATGCGGCTACACGCCAGACACCACCCGCGCTCCTTCTTCCCTTCCCTCCACTCCCCCCGGTCCCCTTGTTCTTCCCACCTTTCTTTCACGCGAACCTGGTGGGTCTCCAGCATGCACCCCTCACACCAGCCTCGTTCAATACTCGGTTCCGCCCTCCAGCTCCTCCCGACACTCATCTCATTGACCCCCTCACCTTGATGGACTCACCCTACGTGCTCGCGATCGCCTCCGCGAGGGAGCTTCTCACCCCCTCTACAGACTGTCAAGCGATGAGTGCCCCCCTACGGCTCGTCCACTTCCTCGCTCGTTTTTCGGCGGATCTGAGGCCCACGCTTTGGCGCGATGCGCGGGCCTGTAAGTACAAACCTTCACTTCGTTGACTGTGGGTTTCGGGGGGGTAATCTACACCCCACTCCCTGGCAGACGCGGTTCCCGCGAGCACCACTCACCTACACTCTGGCGCCTCACGTGCGGCCCCTAGGGGGCCTCCAGATGGTGGCTTCGAGCAGGCACACCGAGCTCAACGGGATCCTGGCCCGCTTCCCTGACGGGGCGACGATCCGAATCACATATGAAGCGGCCTACTGCTGCCCAACGTGCAGCGTGAGGAGGCGCGAGCCGGAGGGCTAAAGCCCGCTGGCGAAGCGTCCCTCTCGACGCGGTTGTTGGGCGCATGCTTGGGTGACAATTCATGTAATCGTTACTCAAGTTCAATCACGCTCCCGACCCCAGCATAGTCGTATTTCTTGCCGAATAATTTCTGGATCTCGGAGAATCCAAACTCCCCCGTGCAATGCCCTGGCGCCATGCGTTCGATCTTCCACTGGTCACGAAAGGCGCTGGCCATGCGAGAAACTTCCTTATCCGGAATGCCTGCGTAGTGGAACCCGCCGAATACCGTGTAAAGGCGTTTGTCCACGGACGTGACCGCCTCAAGAACCCTTTCGATTCCCGGATGCGCGCAGCCTACCACCAGCACCAAGCCCTTCGGCGTCTTGATCGCCAGAGATACTTCGATCATTTCTTTCGTTCCGGCGACCTCCGACACAACCGGGATCAAGTAGAACCCGGGAATGACCTCCGTAAGCTTGGCGATTTGTTTGAAGTGCGCTTTCGGCCACGGTGTCCCGGTCGAAACCGTGTCCGGAACATTGCCATCCAGGTACCTCATGTCTGTGGGAAGCGACTCTATGTTCCGGGACAAGGACTTCATGGTCCGGCTCGGCGTGCCAAAGCCGGCCACCTCAACTGGCGCATACACGGTAACATCCGAATTCATGCTCAATACGTAGTTGAGCCCGCTCGTGTGGTCTCCATGCCGATGCGAGAGGACGACAAAATCGAGTCGGGTGAGATCGACACTGAGCGACTTGACGTTCTGCGCGAAATAATCATTGTTGTTGCCTGTATCGAACAGGATGCGCTTGCCGCCGTACTCAACCAGCGCGGAATAGCCCCAATCCATCTTCAGCGCCGAGTTCTTGCCAAACGCATCGTAGAGAATCGTGATCCGGTCGCCTGGATCGGCCATGCTCACGACAGGGTAGGTAGCTGACATGAGCACAATGACAATCAGGCTTGATCTCATTGAAATGCCCCACATTTCGCCCTCCTTCCGGTTGAAAAGCCATCAGACACAAAACGCGAAGCGATTACTTGCCGCCCGCGCCCAACGTATAGCGTTTTATCCCTCATGCCTGACGTGGAAGAAGGGGTTCAGTCCCGGCCTTGGGGGGCATGGGACATAAAACGGGATTGGACGCAGCCGCTGAGCGGGAATTTACGGCTCGCTATGGGGATTGTAAAGGGAAAAGACGCTTAGGACTTTCGTATCATCTTTCTCGAATTGGCAAGATGATGTCTGGGGAATCGTTTTGCCGCGAGTTCACCAATCGGCTGACGGGGTAGCACTCCATCTTCTCAGCGGGGTACGGCCTGAGGAGCGGGAACCTGCTCCGTGGCTCTCTGGCGATGCCCACGACCGGGCTTGTACCGGCGAGTTGACAGCACCTTCAAGGCGTACCAGCGCGTGGTTAGGCGCGCACCGAGGAGTGGCAGCCCTCAGCGCAAGGCCTGTGCCGGTTCAGCCAATAGCCCCAGAGCACCAGCAACCACACCGACTGCCCGCCCCACCCCAGAACGGTCACGCTCGGAGGCGGCGGGCCAAACACCGCAGCGAAGTAGGCGACCAGCAGACAGACGACGAGCCCCCAGTACCCGTAGCGGCCGACTCGATCACGGGCCACCGTGGAACGCCCATAGAGCACAAGCCCGCCAAGGAAGAGCGCCAACTCGACCGCGAGGGTGGCCGGACGAGAGGACCACAAGCCCAGGCCCACACGACCTTCTGACCGGATACCCAACGGCAGATCCGGGCGATGAGTGGCGACGTCAAGAACCCAATGGCTCAGGACGGCCAGCCCTAGGACGAGACCGGCCCGCCCATCGCGGCGGAAGAGCCAGTACGTGCAGGCAAACAGCATCGACCAGATCACGCCAGCCACCAAACTGTGGCTATAGGGATAGGACACGAAATCCAGGGGTGTCACGGCCGTGATTCCTGGGGTGATCCGAACCGTCTCGAGACCGAGCAGAACGAACGACGGCCACAAGAGGTCCAAGAACTGAGCGGCCAAGAAGAGCGTGCCGAGCGAGGCCTTCGGAGCGAACCGCTTCCCGGCGAAGCCAACGGCAAAGTGTCCGATGAACATAGCGCGGACTAGACCTCAGCTTCCGACGCGCCTAGCGGTGCCGATGAGCGGCCCGAGGGAAGTGCGCAAGCGCTTCTGGATCTTCCCCCGTTTTTCTAGACACCCAATTCCTTTGTGTTTTGAGCTTCATAGTCAACCGGGCAGCGATAACCAAGCGAGGAATTAGGAGTGCGGCGAGGACGAGGCGTAGTCGGGGTCAACTTCGCTTCGTTTCGGCGTAGGGCACTTGCGCAAAGCGAATGCCCATGGCCCGCAGCGCCTCTTTGCCTCGGAGCGTCAAGTCCGTGATGAACAAGAATTGGTCGCGGCTCTCCTTCACGTAGGCCTTCAGCCGGTATTGTGTGCCCCAGGGCTTCTCCAGCACGATCACGACCACTGGTGTGTCGCGCTTGCGGTAGACACTGGTGTCCGCCACCTCCGCCAACCGTTGTCGCACGGCTATGGCATCATGGTCGGGGTGCAGGTAGAACTCCGCCACGCACAACAGGCTTCGATTGCCGCTGCTGGCGTTGGCGATACTGGCCGACCAGAGCCGCGCATGCGGAATGATCACCTCGGTATCGTCGGGGGTCACGATGCGCACGGCGCGGAGATCGATGGACTTGACCTCGCCGTAGATGCCGTCCACCTCGATCCAGTCTCCCGGCTGGTAGGTGTTCTCCAGCACCGTCGCCAGTCCGGCAACGAGGCTGCTGCCGTAGTCCTTGAGCGCAAAGGCCAGGGCCAGACCGACGCCTGCCAACAGCGCCACGACGTTGCGGAAGGTCGCCTCAACCAGAATCGGCACCGCGACCACTAAGGCCCCGATACCGATAAGAAGGCGCGTGATCGGGATCGCGCGCAGGATCGAGAGGCGCAGGTGGGGCCGGGCTGTCTCGGCGGCATGGCGGAGCACCCATCGAACGACGAATGACAATAGTCTCGCCACAAGAAGCACGGCCAGAAACAGCAACACATGCTTCCAGGTGAGCTTCTGCAAGAGGCCCCAAGCATTAAGCTCTTCGGTCATCTTCCTTCCTCTCCGTCCCCGGGTAAGCCGACCTCGATGCGGAGGCGGCGGCCTAACGCAGCGAACTCACCTTCACCGCGGTTACCTTGAACTCCTCGCTGTAGCGGGCCACCTTTCGAAGCCCGGGTCGTGCCATGGGACACCTCCTGGCTAGTTAGGTTGAGGTGTCTACTTTTTCGGGGGAGGTTCTGACGCCGATCCAATCGCTTGTTAGGCATCATTTCTGCGACTCTTTCTCCTCAAGATGGAATGTATGAAGCATCCGGTGAGCAATCGGTGAGAGCACGATTCCCATGACGGCAATAAACACCAGTCCGCTGAAGAGGGCGTATCCGGACGCAAACAGTTTTGCCGCATTGGTCGGGAGGGGATTGACTGGCCCCAT
>JBGPUH010000046.1:0-11350 GCA_041491025.1 Methylomirabilis sp. (SeqCode) | reverse complement strand
TTCATGGGAACGGCGGCCTTCGCTCTGCCGTCGCTGCGGGCACTCGTCGATGCCGGCCACGACATCGGTCTGGTCGTGACGCAGCCGGATCGGCCCGCCGGGCGCGGCCGGCGGGTGACTACGCCACCGGTAAAAGTGGCAGCCGACGAGCTGAAGCTCCCGATCATTCAGCCGGAGAAGGTGCGGGAACCATCTGTGCTTGCAGCAGTGCAGACGGCCCGACCGGAGGCCATCGTGGTCGTCGCCTATGGGCAGTTTCTTCCAGAATCGATTTTGGCGCTGCCGCCGCTCGGATGTCTGAATCTTCATGCCTCGCTGCTGCCACAATACCGCGGCCCTGCACCGATTCCCTGGGCGATCATTCGGGCAGAGACCGTGACAGGCGTCACGATCATGCGGATCGAGGCCCGGATGGACGCCGGCCCCATGCTGCTGCTGCAGCCCGAGCCGATCCGGCCCCGGGATACCGCCGGCAGCCTTGGCGAGCGGCTGGCCGAGCTCGGGGCCAAGCTGCTGTGCCGGGCCCTTGATCAGGTGGCGCGTGGGACAGCCCACCTGACCCCGCAGGACGAGACCCTTGCGACTTATGCACCCAAGCTCACCCCCCAGGACACGCATCTGGACTGGGTCCGCGACGCGCGGTCCCTGGACGCCTTGATTCGGGGTCTCCTTCCGGAGCCTGGAGCGGTGACCCGCTTCGGCAGCCGGCGCGTGAAGGTTCTGCAAGCCGATGTGGAGGCGGCGCCGGTTGCCCCACCTGGGACCGTGCTGGCGATTGATTCCAGCAAGGGGGTGCTGGTCGCCACCGGGCAAGGAGGCCTTCGGCTCACCCAGGTGCAACCCGAGAACCGCGCTGCCATGGGCGCGGCGGACTTTGCTCGGGGCTATCGTGTCCGGCCGGGGGACACCTTCAACCCGGTCTAGTGCCGGTCCAACGTGTTCGGAAGAATGACACAGCTTTGGGACGGCCGATCCAAATCCCTGCGGGTCATTGTGATGGTAGGCGGATAACGTTGGAACGGCACGAGAGAGAAGGATGGACGCGCGCCGTCTCGCGCTCGAGGTGTTGACACAGGTAGAGGACCAAGGGGCCTATGCCAGCCTGCTGCTTGACGCCAAGCTTCAAAAGGCTGCCCTCTCGAGAGAGGAACGGGCGCTGGCGACCGAGTTGACGTACGGGGTCCTCCGGTGGCAGGGTCGCCTTGACTATCTGCTGGCGGCGATCGCTGACCGGCCATGGGAGATGGTCGATCCAGTCCTGCGCCGCCTGCTTCGCCTCGGCGCCTATCAGATCCTCTTCCTCACACGCATCCCGAGCTATGCAGCCGTCAACGAGACGGTGGCACTTACCCCTGTCGCCGGTAGCCAAGTCACACGAGGCGCCAAGGGGTTCATCAATGCGATCCTTCGTCGATTACTGGAGCGAGAAGGCGCAATCTCCTTTCCCGATCCATCCATCGATCCGGTCGGCGCCCTCGCCACGCGGTGGTCGCACCCCCGCTGGCTGGTCGCCCGCTGGCTCGCGCGATTGGGGGCTGAAGACACCGAGGCACTGCTCCGGGCCAATAATGAAACCCCGGCGCTCTCGGTGGTGGTGAACCGTCTGAAGAGGCGGCCGGAGGAGGTGGAGGCCCATCTCGCCTCAATCGCGGGATCTGTGACGCCGGGCCGGTTCGCCCCCGGCGTCTTTCACCTCAAAGACGGTGCGGAGGCCCTTCGTGATCCGGCATTCGCCGGCGGGTGGTATTTCCCGATGGATGAGGCTGCGGCGTTACCGGCCCTCCTGCTGGATCCACAACCCGGCGACACCGTGTTGGATGCGTGCGCCGGCGGCGGGGGGAAGTCGGCCCTGCTCTTGGGCCTGCTCGGAGCAGGCGGGCGAGTGATCGCGCTCGATCCGAACGCCCGCGCGCACCGACGCCTCCGGGAGGCCAGGGCGCGCCTTGGCCTCGATCGACTATTGCCGGTGCAGGCCGACGCTCGGCTGGCGTTTCGGCTGTTTACATGTCAGGTGGATAGGGTCCTGGTGGATGCGCCGTGCAGCGGCCTTGGGACGCTCAGGCGCCACCCTGAACGAAAGTGGCAACAGCAGGAAGCAGGCCTGGCGGCCCTGGCGCGCCTGCAATGTGAGCTGCTCTGGGGAGTGGCGCCGCTCCTGAGACCAGGAGGGCTCCTGGTCTATAGCACCTGTTCCCTCGAGCCGGAGGAGACTGACGGAGTCATCGAGACGTTCCTGCGGGAATCCCAGGACTTTGCGCAGGACGACCCTCGCGATACCCTTCCCGCCACGGTGGCAGGGCTCCTCGATTCCGAGGGCACCCTCCGCACTTGGCCGCACCGGCACGGGCTCGATGGGTTCTACGCGATCCGGCTGAAGAGGCGACGTGGATGAGACTGCTCAACCTGTTGGTCAGAGGAATCGTGGCGGTCCTTTTCTTGACCGTCGTGGCCGGCGCCACCGCCTTGATCACGATGTGGGTCGCCACGGACAAGGACAAGGCGCAGCTTCCGCGAGTCATCGGGATGGACTCAACGGCCGCTCTTGATCTGCTGCGCGAGCAGGGCTTCCAACCCAAGGTAAGCGGCAGAGAGTATAATGAGGCGATGCCGAAAGACGCCGTCATATCGCAACGGCCGTCCAGCGGTACCTGGGTCCGGAAGAACAGCGAGATCCGGTTGGTGGTGAGCCGTGGGAGTGACGCGGTGGCGCTCCCTAGCCTGGCCGGGCTGCCATTGCCCGAGGCTCAGCGGCTGCTCCAGGAGCATGGCCTGACCGCGGGCCGGGTGGCCAAGGTCCATTCGCCCGAGCATCCAAAGGGAGAGGTGATCGCCCAGGACCCGGAGGCCGGCGCCCTGATCCGGCGGGGAAGCCCCGTTGCACTGTTGCTAAGCCTCGGCGAGCCCGAAGAACCAGCCGCCACCCTCACGCCACCTGGCCAACACTACCGAGATCTTTTTGGCGGCGAGGGGGCCCCGCTGAGAGCACCGTGAATCGGCGCGCACGGGATACACGCCCCTCCTTGCGACCGAATGCCTCCCGCGATCGCCGGGACGATAGACACGACGTTGCCGGCTGTTACCGGGGCGCTCTCACCACCGATGTACCGGATGTCCTCGTCGTTCAGATAGACGTTGATGAACCGCTTGAGAGTGCCATCCTGGTCGTACAGGGCCTGTCGGAAGCCCGGAAACTGCCGATCTAGGTGCTCGAGCACCTCTTTGATCGTCGCCCCCTCTGCTGCCACCTCCGCCTTGTCCCCGGTGTGCCTGCGCAGCGGAGTCGGAATTCGCACTTTCACAGCCATCGGTTTTTCGCCTCCCGCCAGAAGCAATGCTCATGGCCTGGTTCTGATCACTCGCTCGTCGCACGATGTGTGCAACGTTCGGGTCCTTCGCGAGAATCAAAGTGTCTCTTTTATACCGCAGGCCCGGCGATGCGTCAAGGTCGTGACGCAGGCAGCAGGCAAGGTTTCAAGTGGAACGCGTTGGACGAGTGCGATTGGTGGCAAGGCCGCAGGGTTCTGAACTCACTGATTTCACCAGCGTTGATCGCCGGGGCCAGCATTATTTCACTGTCAGATCAAGCGACATACCGATCATCCTGTGGCCGTCCACCGGACAGTACACCTTGTACATCCCAGGCTTCAGATTCACCTGCAACAGTCCGGTCTGACCGGCTTCCAGCCTGATTTCCAGTTCTTTCTCAATCCCGTTTCCCTCGACCTCAAAGCTATGGACGTCGCTGCCCGTATTCGTCACCTTGAAGGTCGTCACACCGGCGGGTAGTGTTGTTGGCATTTCAATCTTGAACTCTCTGAGCTTCACCTCCACCGGCCCCTTTTGCTCCGTCACGGCGGGAGCCGAGTTGGAACCTGTCTTCATGTCCGCTGGCCTCTGTGCTTCCGCCTTCGGCTGTGTACTGCAACCAGCCGCCAGCACCAGACCCACCATCAACCCCACATAGATTCGCATCTTTTCCATAGGTATGTCTCCTTTGAGGAATAGATCCCATTACCTCGATCTTCCCGGCGGTGGACACTGCACGTATCAGTGTCACACGGCCGTTCAGGACAACGCTCTTCCTAGCTCTTCCTACGCTCTCCCACGCTGGGCCGAGGGCCGGACCTTCTCCGGCCCCCGGCATCCTCAGCATACCTTTCTCAAGCTTGTTACTTGCAGAGCCCTCGAGACGCTTCGTCCACCACGAGGGTTTCTGGACGGCTCGCGCGTTCCTGTCTTCTCGTCTACCCGACTACCGTGGCTCATCCGTCGCGAGGAAGATCACCTCCCTCGCTAGGGACTCGGCCCATCGAGCCTGCCGAACCGCGTCGCCGTGCGTGTACTTGCCGACCGGGCCGGTATGGCGCTCGCTGGCCTGGCGGTGATTGATCTTGGCAGCTTCGAGCAACCCCTTAGCCTCGGCCAGCTTGGCCTTGATCCGGACGTCAGTGTCGGGCTTGAGCTTCCCTTCCGCCTCTTTAATCCGCTCCTCCGCCGTCTTGATCACGACCTCGCACGTGTAGGCCTCGGCAACTCTAACCCCCAAGCCTGAGACGAACGCCAGGACAGCGAGGGCGCCCACGAACCGCTTTACCATCGCGAACCGCTTCACCATCTTGTTACCTCCTTGTATTGAGTGTTGAACCGCTTACTCCTGTTTGCGTTCACTGCTGGTAACGTCTCACCTCCCGACTCCGTTCCCTGGACCGAGCAAATAATTCCGGGAACGATTCACCCCGCCAAGCGTTAGCAGGAGTGGAAATACCGACGCCGGCACGTGTTAGAACCGGAGCGGCTGCGTTTGACGAAGGGGAGTGACTGCTGGTATGCTCACGCTATGTGGAGCAGAGAGGAGCCGGATTTGGGCGCTGCGCTGGGTCGGGAGGCCTTGGCGTACGTTGATACCCTGCACAACACAGCGCGATACCTCACCGGAAATGATGCCGATGCGGATGATCTCGTCCAGGAGACCTATGCGCGCGCCCTTGGGGCCGCTGATCAGTTCACGCCGGGCACAAACCTCAAGGCCTGGCTCTTCCGGATTCTGCGCAACACGTTCATCAGCCTCTACCGACGGCAACGCAACAATCCGATTGTGGGGGGTCTGGATACCGTTGACCCGTTCGCCCAAGGACCGGCTGATGAGAAGTGGCTGAGAGACGACATCGAGCTGGATCGGTTACGGAATATCGTGGCAGAGGAGATCGAGAAGGCGATGATGAGATTGTCTGAGGAGGCGCGCGCGGTCATCCTCCTAGACCTCGAAGGCCTCACGGAGGTTGAGGTGGCCCACGTCCTCGGCTGCGCGGTGGGCACTGTGAAGTCGCGTTTGGCGCGGGCTCGTGCGGCGCTCAGACAGCAACTCGGAGACTACGCGAGGTAGGAGGGCGATGGACTGCCAAGACGTGCGATCTCAACTCCTCGATTACCAGCGAGGGCGGCTTGAGCCAAAGCTGCGCAGGGATGTCCGCGCTCACCTGGAGACGTGTGGGGCCTGCGCCCATACTGAGGAAGCAGAGCAGGCGATGACCGAACTGCTTGAACGTCGTTTGCCGCAGCATCCCGCCTCCCTGGCCTTGAAACGGCGCCTGGCCGCGCAGTGGCCATCACGTCCTCTCAAGAAAGACTCGTGGTGGAATCGGTGGGGACGCTCGGTCGCCCCTGCGTTCGCCGTCGCCGTCGCGCTTCTGGTCGCAATCCCGCTGTTTTACGAGCGGGCGCCAGTCCGTCAGGCGAATGGGACAGCCATCATGGTCGCGGAGGCGGTCAACGACCACCTGCGGTTGCTCGCCAGCCAACACCCGCTGGAAGTCGAGAGTGGCGGCATTCACCAGGTCAAGCCGTGGTTCACGGGCCGGCTCGACTTCGCCCCGGTCGTCTCATTCGTCGGTGATCAAGAGTTCCTGTTGCAGGGTGGCGCCATCGGGTACTTTCTCGATCGCAAGGCCGCGGTCTTCGTTTTCAAGCGGCGGCTTCACACCATCTCACTCCTTGTGTTCCGCGGGGAGGGACTGCCCTGGCCATCTCGGAGACTGGAGCCTATCGGCGGCATCCAGGCATATCCAACAGCGGTCCGGGGATTCAACGTGGTGTTGTGGCGGGCCGGGGAGCTTGGGTACGCCTTGGTATCCGACGTTGACTCACGCGAACTCCTCACCCTGGCAGACAAGCTCTCTGAGAGTCCATGAGCATGATGCCCCGACCAGAGCCTCGGGACCAAAGAGTCAACAAATCAGATGCCCGACAACCCCTGGATTTCAATTGACAGGCTAGCGTAGCTTGGATAGCATACGCGAGTCTGTTTCTTGAACGCCACAGGGACGATTCCATCAGCAATGATTCCGACGAGAACGAAGAGATCGAATCTGATGACACGATTTCCTCGGCGCCTCAAACTGCTGATTGCGCCGGTTGCATGCTTTTACCTGCTGATAACTGCGCTCGTCACTGTATGTCTGACTCATCCCCCCAACGAGCACTCGCACAATGAGGCTGACGGACACTTCCATTTCATCTGCGTCTGGGTCCAAAAGGGGATCGCCTCTCATGCCCCGCCAGCTAGAGTCATCCTGCCCGTGGCCGAGGCGGCTCTCTTTGTCCTCCTATCACTTCCTTGGCTTCCTCCTCTCATTCGAGTCGTCCAGCTCACCGGTCGGTCCCCACCGATTTCTCCCGTCACCGCCTAACTCTCATTGCTGTACCCCTGAGTGTGGCCGCTTCTGATGGGCCGGCCAAGCCCTTTGGAGGGGTTGGTCGGTCTATCTTATTCTCTCGTATTGTACTCCCGGCAGCGGCCACGAGAAGGGCAAAGTTGACATCTCTCCCTCCCGTCTCCACTTGGCGGGGGGGTTTACATTCGGGAGGAAAGACCGTGTACCGAGAGGCCAGTTGGCGCAGTGTATGTTCGCTGGCGTTAGGGATTGCCGTGGTGGTGGCCGTGCCGGTCACCGGCTGGGCACACGGTGTGGTGGGGAAGCGGTGGTTCCCGTCAACGGTGGTGGTCGAGGATCCGTTCGTCTCTGACGAGGCGAGCTTCGTGGTGAGCCATATCAAGGGACCGGACGCAAAAGAAACCGAGCTGGAAGCAGAGATTTCGAAACGGCTGAGCCCGAATTTCGCGATCGGGTTCGGTGGGTCGTACCGGACCGTCAACTCATTAAATCCAGACGAGCCCAACGCCTATGGCTTCTCGAATCCGGACATCAGCCTCCGCTATCAATTCGTCAAGGATGCTGTCCATGAGGTAGCCTCCACCATCGCCCTGAATATCGGGCCGGGCGGTGTGGGCGCAAAGCAAGTCGGGGCGCTTTCAGAGACAACGCTCACCCCGGCCCTTCAGATCGGCAAGGGGTTCGGCGACCTCCCGGACTGGGCCGATTGGCTGAAGCCGCTTGCAGTGACCAGCTCGGTCGGCTTCAACCTGTTCACCGGCCACAGCCACACCGAAGAACTGGAGAACAGCCTTGCGTGGGGTGTCACGGTCATGTACAGCATTCCCTATCTCCAATCGTTCGTCAAGGACGTGGGGTTACCGTGGCCCTTCAACCGCCTGTTCCCGATCGTGGAGTTCACCGGGGAGACGCTGCTGACCGGGCATCAGAGCGGCCAGACCACCGCGTTTGCCAATCCCGGCCTGATCTGGGCCGGAAAGTACTTTGAGCTTGCGGTTGAGGCCCAGATTCCCCTGAACGATATCTCCGGGAAGAACGTGGGGATCCTGGGGATGATTCATGTCTTTCTCGACGACATCGCTCCCAATATCTTTACCTGGACTCCCTTCCACGGGGTACTGGGGCCACAGTCGATGCCGCAATGAACGTGCGACCAGGGCGCCGCTGCGGTGAGTTGTCCGTAGCAGCGCTCACTCTTCTCCTCGTGGCGGCGCCCGCCTGGGGCCACGCCTTCCCGGATCACTCGGAGCCCCGTGTGGGGTGGACGGTGCCGGTGCCCCCTGCCCTGGTCAAGATCTGGTTTGACGGGGCAATCGAACCGATCTTCAGCACGATCACGGTCATGAACGAGGCGAAACAACGCGTGGACAAGGGGGACGGGCGGGTGAACCCGTCGGATAACACCATCCTGGAAGTCAGCCTGCCCTCACTCCCGCCCGGGAAGTATCGCGTCTACTGGAGCGTCGTCGCCCGCGACGGCCACCGCACGGAGGGTGACTTCCCCTTCACCATCGGGGGTGGCCGATGAGCATTTCGATGATGCTCCTGCAGGCCTCCGTTCGCTGGTTGGAGTTCGTGGGCCTCACGACGCTGCTCGGTGGTCTTGCGTTCCGGCTCTTGGTTGTCCGGCCAACACTCCTCTCGCGTGAGGAGTTTGACAGCTTTGAGCGCCGCCGCCGGATCGTGGAAGCTGTATCAATCGTCCTCCTTGTCCTCACGACCATCGGGGACTTGATTCTGAGAACGCTGACAATGAGCGGGCCAGCCGCCGGATTGGGCGTCGCGCTGCCACTGGTGCTCCAGAAGACGCACTACGGTAGCGTCTGGATCTCCAGAATGGTCCTTGTTGTGCTCCTTGCGACCGCTTGGCTACTCAGGAGGCCAGGACCGTCGCGATCTGCCTGGTCTACTTGGGGTTCCTTGCTCGGCGCAGCCCTGATAGCGCTGACCACGACCCTCTCGGGTCATGCGGCAGACTGGGGTGATGTTACGCTCCCGGTCTTGATGGACTGGCTCCATCTGCTAGCGATCTCAACCTGGACCGGCGGCCTGTTCACGCTCGGGTTCGTGCTTCACCACGCCCTGCTTTCTCCTGTCAAGGAGGACATGCACCATCGCCTGGCTTTGACCGCCAAGCGGTTCTCCAGGATGGCAGCCTACTGCGCGGCTGGCTTCTTCGCACCAGGGTTCTATAACGCTTGGATTCAGGTGACGTCTCTCTCGCCCCTCTTTACCACCCCGTACGGGTGGACCCTCCTGGTGAAGCTTTCGCTTGTGCTGCTGGTCGTGATGATGGCGGCGCTGAACCGCTATTACTTCCTCTCCCTGCTAGGAGGCCGCTCAGGCGCACCTGACCGGCTGATCGTGCGGGCAATCGCTCGATTCGCCGGCACGCTTCTGGCGGGAAAGGCGGGTAAAGATGGTGAGAAGATTCGACAGCAATTCTTCTTGTCCGTGCGGCTGGAGTGGCTCGTAGCGGTCGGGGCTCTGGCCTGCACGGCGCTGCTGACCCAGCTCCCGCCTGCCCGGCATATCCGCTCCCACCAACACCGTGAAGAGCACGCCCTCCACCAGCCCATACAAGGTCCGGTTACGGCGAAGCGTGTCGCTGGTGGAGAGGGCGTTCTTCGCGAGATGAACTCCTCTCTATTTCTGGGAAAGCCACAGTGACAACCCAACTCCTTTCACCTTTAACCGCCCTCGTCCTCCTGGGCATTGCGGGGCCCGCATTAGCCCACACCAGTTTCAACTCCGGGGTTCCGGCGACGGGGCTGCTGTCCACTATCATCGAGCCAGCCGCTTGGACCCCGCGCACAGCGTCTGGCGCTTTTGCTCTCTCCTGGTCCTCTCTTCTCCTGGCCATCCTCCTTCTCGCAGCCCGAAGGCGCCGAGTTCGTCGCGTCACCACGCTGGCTCTCGTTCTGATCCTCTCCCTGTTTGCGTTCGAAGCCGCGCTCCACTCGGCACACCACCTCACCGATCTCAACCGGTCAACCCAGTGCGTGATCGCCTCGACCTCCGGGCACGTGGCCGGTACTACTGTGGAAACTCCGGCGCTCGACAATCCGCTCGGCCTCATTCCCGGCGCTCTGACAAGGCCCCCCCAGACCGACCCATCGGTCAGCCCGCTCCGTCTCGAGCAAGGACGCGCTCCCCCTTCATTCTAGCTCCGCCTCACCGAATTCACCCTACACTGACCTCGCTCGCCTCGGGCAGTCCACCCGAATGCTGAGCGCCACCTTTCAGAGGAGGAGCAGATGAAACGAGTCCTACTCCCTCTATTTCTTCTGGTCAGTCTTCTTGGCTATAGCCGGCCGGCCTTTGCCCTCGGCGAATGCGGGTTATCGTGCTGCATTGCAGGGGCTGTCACCTCCGGCGTGACCCTGGCCACCAAATTCGGCCTGGCCTTTCAATATGAATTCACCTTCATGGAGACGCTCAGGAAGGGTGAAGGGAGTATCAGTCCGGGCGCAGTGCTCGATGGGAAGGGAGCGACGTGGCCAATGATGCCGATGAAGCCGATGCGCTTCTCTGTCCCGACCGAGATGACGATGCAGAAGTTTTCGCTGCTGGCTACCTACCCCGCGACCGAGCGGCTCCAGTTCCTGGCGATTCTCCCCTACGTCAGGAACACGATGACGATGAAGATGTTGAAGCGGGATACCATGGGGATGGACATGAGGATGGATCACGAGATGCCCGTCGTCGAGGGGCTCGGTGACATCAGCCTTATGGGGTTGTACACACTGTATAGCGATGCGCCAATTCGCCCGACGGAGAGATTGACAGTCGGCCTTGGCCTCAAGACACCGACGGGCGAGAACGAGGAAAGGACATCGAGTGGAGACCTTATCCATACCATGATGCAGGCAGGGACAGGCTCATGGGATCCGTTGTTCCTTGTCAACTACATGAAAGCCTTCTATCCCCTCGTCCTGCAGGCCAATCTCTTCTACCACCTCACGACGGCAGCGGATAACGGGTATGTCTCTGGTGATCAACTCTCGTTAGACCTCATTGCCCGGTATCAGGTGGCCAACTATGTGAACATCGGCTTGGAGCTGAACGGGCTGTACACCATGAAGGATGAGGACCCCAAGAATTTCTACTCTCGACCCGAGACATCCCTGGTGGACAATACGGCCAACACCGGCATCAAGTCTCTCTCCATCACCCCTACTATCCAGTTCAAGTTCCCAGGGACCGGCGGGAGCGCGGAGGTAAAATTCCAGAAGCCGATCTATCAGAACGTCAATGGAACCCAGCAAGTTGTTGACTGGAGAGTGCTGGCCTCTATCGTATGGAACTTCTGAGAAGGGGGGCGCGGTCATCAAGAACACCTTGTGCTCCCTGATGGCGTTGAGTTGCCTGACCATGGTTCTCCTCGCCATGGCTGAGGAGCCCCCCGCTCCCCTTTCAGGACTGCAGAAACCGGAAGGAGTCAGGCTCGCCCCTCCATTTCTGCTTAAGGATCTCGACGGGAAAGAGCGAGGTCTTGAACAGTATAAGGGCAGGGTGCTCCTCGTCCATTTCTGGGCCACATGGTGCGTGCCCTGCAGGGACGAATTGCCAACCATAGGGGCCCTCTGGGAACGGTTCAAGGATAGTGGATTTATCGTAGTGGCGATTGCCGCAGATAGTAAGAAGGTAGTCGTACCATTTGCAAAGGAGTATGGGCT
>JBGPUH010000045.1:0-11402 GCA_041491025.1 Methylomirabilis sp. (SeqCode) | reverse complement strand
CTTGAAGAGCTGCACGTCGTCTCGAAGCCATCCTGAGGGGAGGCGGGAGCGATTCGCCGGTGACGAGAGCCGCACCCAGAGGTCCGGCCATGTGGGGGGTCTGCTACGGGTTTGCCTGGATGGTCCTGATGCTGGTCCTCTTTGCCTTCATGCTGGCGGGGTACAATGCGCTGTGGGGGATGCGGGGAATGTTCGTGGCCACTGCCCTGCTGCCGATCTCGACATTGGCCTACCCTGCCGTCGCCTGGTATTATGCCGGCGCCTTCCCGTGGCTCTGGACCCTTGGTCTTCTTGCCGCGTTCGGAATGGGCACGGTGATCATGTCCGATTGAAAGGACTTCGTTGATGGAATGCCTGAGCGGCCGCGATGCGATCGTTTTGATCGCGGCCAGCGAGATCGACTCCAACCTCTATTATGCGACCAGGTTCCTGGCTCCCGACCCGTGTATCTTTGTCCAGGTCGGGGCCGAGAAAATCCTGGTGATGAGCGACTTGGAGGTGGACCGCGCCAGGAGCCAGGCGAGCGTGGACACTGTTCTCTCGTATAGTGCCTATGAGGGCAGGGCAAGGGAGAAGGGGGCCTCGTCGCCGTCCTCGCTGGACGTCTTGGACCTGGTGCTTCAGGAGCGAAGCGCTCGCCATCTTCTGGTCCCTGGCAGTTTCGGGATCGAGCATGCCGACGGGCTTCGGGCCAGGGGGTACACGCTGACCGTGAAGCGAGAACCGTTCTTCGAGGAGCGGCTGGTGAAAAGCGAAGAGGAGATCGAGCAGATCACCACGACCCAGCGCGCCACCGAAGAGGCGGTGGAGGCCGCGATCTCGGCGATCCGGGCGGCCAAGGTGGGCAACGACGGGTTCCTCTCCCTCGATGGTCAGCGTCTGACCTCCGAGATGCTCAAGAAGATCATCAATGTGAAGCTGATGGAGTTGGACTGCGTGGCCCAGAACAGCATCGTGGCTCCTGGCCTTCAGGGTGTCGATCCGCATGATCAGGGGAGCGGGCCGATTCGGGCGAACGAGTCGATCGTGATGGATATCTTTCCGAAGTCCGGCCGGACCCGCTACTTTGCGGACATGACACGGACAGTGGTGAAGGGGAAGGCCTCGCCCAAGCTCAAGGCCATGTACAAGGCAGTCCTCAACGCCCAGGAACGCGGGATCGAGTTGACCAGGGACGGGGCCGACGGTAAGGCGATCCACGCCGAAGTGAATGCGGTCCTGGAGAAGAATGGGTTCACCACTGGGATGGTGGGCGGCCGGATGCAAGGGTTTTTCCACGGCACCGGCCACGGGGTTGGCCTCGACATCCACGAGCCGCCTCGGATCAGCAAGACCGGCGCGGTTCTCAAGAGCGGGTATGTTGTGACGGTCGAGCCGGGGCTCTATTATCAGGACGCGGGGGCGGTTCGGATCGAGGACCTCGTGGTCGTGACGCCGACCGGGTGCCGGGACCTGACCAAATTCCCGAAGGGGGTCACAGACTTTGAGATCGAGTGATCATCCCCCGCGTTGTCTTGGGCCAGGCTCGTGACGCCGCTCGCTCGCCCCATCTTCCACGCGGTGCAGGAACTGGCGGTCGGAAGCCTTTTTTGTTTGGCCCTCCTGCCCCCCTCGCTCATCAGGCGGGGGTTCTTTCAGACGTGCGTCCTGATAGTGGCCAGTGCGATGGGGCTGGGGGTCTGGGTCAGTCCGACGTCGGCCTCGACGGCCTTCTTCGTCTCGCTGCTGCTGTATGGCGGATCCCTCTGGATGCCGGATGGTCGCTGGCCGACACTGATGCTCCGGTTCAGTCTGGCGATCGGAACGGTAGGAATAGTTCTCCCAGCCCTCACGTCTTTTGGCGGACTGTCCCTGTTCGCTACCATGACAGCGCAAGTCCTCAACACACTGACCTCGGCTCTGATCCTGGGCACGGCCCTCGTCGGGATGCTGCTCGGGCACTATTACCTGAGGGATTCCCAACTGCCGGTCTCGCTGATCCGGCGCCTGGCCAATCTCTTTCTGCTGGCCACCGTCCTCCAAGGTCTGTTCCTCCTCGTGAATCTTGGGGCGCTCTACCTGTTTGGAGGGGCCGAAGCTGCCGCCAAGATCGGGCTTCTCTCGGGCTCGTACGTGGCCGTCTTCCTTGGTCGCTTGTTTGTCGGAATCCTCGGCTCATTCATTCTGGCGTGTGTGATCTGGGACACCCTGCGCATCCCGAATGTGCAGGCGGCCACCGGCTTCTTCTACATCGCGATTCTCACCGTGACGATCGGGGAGTTCCTGGGGCGATATCTGTGGCACTCGACCGCCATCCCGTTCTGACCTCGTGGTCGGGCGCAACCGTGTAAGGAGAGAACTGTGGGGATAAAGAATCTCGCGCAGAGAACGAGCAAGCATGGCACAGTCACTGCTATCTGGTTCGATGAGGAGGAGAAAGCCTTCGTCGTCCAATACGAGTTTCTTCAACTGAGCTTTTATCAGCACGAGTTCGATGCATTCCTCGATACCCTGCTCGAAGCTCGAGAGAATTTCCTGAAGGGCGGGAAGGCGTCGTTCGAGTCGTAACGGTTGCGCGGCCGCTCTGCTCGTCAGTAATTTCTCGCTTGTGAATCGAATGGGGCGGTGTTATACTTCACTCGGAACTAAAGGGGTCACACGTAAAGGAGGAACCATGGACGAGCCATTGGCCCAGGAAATCTTGGATATCCTGTACCGGGACACAGGGACGCACCGCGCGTATAAGGACGCGCTCGCCGATTGGATCCTCGATTCTCAGCCCCATGGGTCTCCGCTCGACGGGATTGCTGTCATTCAATTCCTCGCGCAGCATCAGCCGGATATTCTCTCGCGGTTGAAGATCAACACTCAGGTCAAGGAAGAGATCGAACGAGTCCTGGACGCAATCGGGCACAAATAGTCCACGCCCTTCGATTGAGACGCGCTCCGTCAGAGCTGGCAGGCAACTGCGAGCTCTTGTTTTTTGGCAGGTCAATCCCCGGACCACGTTGAAGGTCCCCCAAGTGGAGTCGCGATGATGTACGCAATTGGCGACATTCATGGCTGTCTGGACCCGCTGCGGCGCCTCATGGACCAGATCCACGTGTCCGAGACGGACGAGGTCGTCTTCATCGGAGATTATGTTGATCGGGGACCGGATTCAAAAGGGGTGATCGACTATCTGCTCACCCTCCAAGGCCGCTACACCTTCCTGATGGGGAACCACGAGCGAATGTTCCTCGACTTCCTGCAAGGAAAAGAGCGCTTCCTGTTTCTGTATAATGGCGGCGAGGCGACGTTGGAAAGCTACGGTGGAGTCGGCAACATTCCTGCGTCGCACCTGGCCTTCTTGAACCGGCTGGTGCTGTACTACGAGACCGACGACTATCTGTTCGTTCACGGTGGGATCAGACCGGGTATCCTTATTCAGGACCAGGACCCCAAGGATCTCCTCTGGATCCGCGAAGAGTTCTACGCCTATCCGGGCCGTTACGCCAAACCGGTCGTCTTCGGCCACACGCCAATGCGGGAGGTGCTGATGGAGGAGGACCGGATCGGCATCGACACCGCCTGCGTGTATGGCAACAAGCTGACCTGCCTGACCCTTCCATCACGCCAGGTGATCCAGGTCTCAAATCCGCTTGATGAGGTGTCCCGCGCCACCCTCCTCGGGTATCGCCGCTGAAGATCACCCTCTGATAGGATTTCCCCTAGCCACACCACATAGGTCCTTCGATCCCGCCACCTGTCCTGGTGCCGTTCCAACCAAATTCCGCCAGACTTGTGAGGCGAGGGAATGCTTTGGCTCCAATCCGAAATTAACGGGGCTGCGGATTTCAGACTACCCAGCGGGTGGCGCGGTGAGCGGGCGCCCACGCTGCCCGCTGCGCAAGGGCCCCACTGGGGGATGGGTGGGGCGAGGACGGCGGGGGCTGATCACCGCGACAGGACCCGCCGGCCGCGCGACTCACCCCACTGGTTATTCTCCGATCAGGGTTAGTTCTTAGCAGGACACCCGTCGGCGATGAGCCGCAACACATTGGAACGGCACAAGGGAAAGCGATAGTTCGGCTTTCCGGATTGACTTGTTGAAAAAACGCGGTGTACACTTCATGCGCATTTCGGATTGATCTGTGGAATCAGCCGAATGAACGCTCCACAGGTGACCGAAATCCCCAGGATCTCGGCGACGTGGTACCACTTCACCCGTCCATCAATCGCGCGCAAGATCACCTCTTGCATCTCCATTGGCCGCTTCACGGCGCAGGTGCGTATTCCGATCAAATCGGCCACCCCTTCCGATTGCAAATCCGCCAAGTGTGCCGATGCCGGTGTAGATTAGTGGTTGAAATCTACACTGGTGCCATCAGAGAAAGGGTCGCAGAAAAAAGCTTGACAGCCTGCGGAGAGGGTGCCACGCTGACTCCCGCGTAGGTGATGTGATGCCCCCGGGGTGACGGTAGTTCTTCAGCCATCTCCCGCATATGTAGTTGGCGCACGACTCAACAGCAACGCCCTCTTTGGTGGAACTCGGCCTGAGAGGGCGCCTGTATTTTGCGGTGTTACAAGGGGATCCGTCAGGTCACGGAGGACGGCGTTTGTCACCAACCTGGGCTTGCGTGGTATGGCCGCTGGGCCGAAACCCAGCCATTTGCAGGAAGGGAGCAGCGATGCGAAAAGCGATCGTCGTCCTAGTCGGACTCATGCTGGCAATCGGGGGAGTGACCGGCCCTCCCCGGAGCGAGGCCGCCGACGCGTGCAGCCTCAATGGGACCTACATCCTGAGCGGGTTGGGCGAGGCGGCGGGCTTCCTCGAGGTCGTGGGCTCGCTCAGCTTCACCCCTAACGGCGCGTGCACGAGCGGCACCCTGGGCGGCGCCGTAACCATCCGGCACCAGGGCGCAGCCCCCACGCCCTTTACACCCTTCGGGACGTACAGCGTCGATCCGAGCGGCACGGTCACCGCGAGTGTCCCAGGCGTCATAGACCTGGTCGGTGTCATCTCCCTGGTGACCAGCAGTGACCAGGTCGCCAATTCGATCCATCTGGTCGTGACCTTCACCGGCCCGCAGGTCTTGGCGCTTACGGCCACGCGGAACACCCCAACGGCGGGTCTTCAGGTGTTGAATCGAAGCATCGCTGCGGTGGGCGTAAATAGCACGACGACCGAGACGACGGTATATAGCTTCACCGTGGCTGGGGGGACCTTGGGGACCGACAAGAAGCTCCGTGGTGAGATGTTCGCCAATTACAACAACCTTACTGGGGGACCCAGGACTCTCACGATCAGGCTAAAATACGGCGGAAACACGTTTGCGGTCAAAACAGTTACTATTGGCTCCCCCGCTAACCCGGCAACTCTGTATATTGAGTTTTTCCTTGCCAATAGCTTTGGAAGCACAGCGTCCAATAGAGGCGGCTTCACTGGGGTTGTTGACGACACCTGCAATTTTAATGCTTGTGCACCGGGCGCGGTGCAAGGTTCCTTCGGAGCAGTCGGACATGCACTGACGGATTCAACCGTGGCTCAGTCCCTACAAATCACTATCCAGCACGGTGCTGCCGATACAAGTCTCGAGAAGCAGTACGCGATCCTTGAGCTCCTGTAGTCGGCCCTGAGGCTACTCATACACGGTCCAATGATGGCTGCCCGATCTCCGCGTGGCCGGAGGTGGTGCCCGCTGCGGTGAAACGCTCCCAGGCTCAACAGGGCCTAGGGGCCTTTCAATTTATTTGGCCTTCGCCTTCCTTCCAGGGCTGCCCGGGCCAACACGATCCATGGGAGGCAATCCTTACTGCTTCAGCCTGAAGCAGCCCATTCGAGGGTGGGCGGGCAAGAGGTCCTCAGTGTAGATTACACCCCCGTAATGTGGACCTCGTAGCCCTCTCCTCAAGAAGCTGTCACCTTCCTCTCAACGGATAGCTTACTCCTGACATCCCGATAGCACGGCCTATCTAACGGTGGGGCGGCTCTCACCCTACGCCACCTCCAAGTCCGCATGCCGATTTGCGGGTGGAGCCGGGACCTCGTGGGCGTGGGGCTCATGAGAACAGAGGATCTTGGCGCGGCCATTTCTACAATTTCGAGGCTATTTCACGAGTGCTGCCTACAACCCATTTCTACTGATCAATCCGGATAGCCGATAGTTCTTAGCAGGACACCCGTCGGCGATAAGCCGCAACACGTTGGAACGGCACTCGCTGGACTGAGGCCAGGTCTTGGACGCAAGGCACCAACAGCAGCCTCGCCCTCTCTGTCAAGGCGCTGCCTTCGTCTGCCTTCGTCTGGCTGACGTGGTCGCGGCAATTCTTATTGACAGGGTATAGGTGGCTGATTACAGTAGGCGAGAGGAAGACTGTTCGGCAAGGATGCACGCCCCTGGCGAATTTACGGATTTGGACATGAGAGACGATTTGCTCCAGAAGGTTCAACAGACGATCGACCGGCATCGGATGCTGGCGGAAGGCGAGCCAATCATCCTCGCCGTTTCCGGCGGCGTCGATTCGATGGTCCTGCTCTCCCTCTTCCTGCGCCTTCGCGCCCGCGATCGCGCCTCCCTCCATGTGGCGCATCTGGACCACGGCCTGCGAGGGACTGAATCGGCAGATGCGGCCGTCTTCGTGCGGCGACAATGCGAGGCATTCCAGGTCCCCGTGACCCTCACGCGGGTTGAGGGTAACGCGTTGTGGGAGCGGCAGGGCGGATCGCTGGAGGCCGCTGCCCGTGATCTCCGTTACCGCTTCCTTGAGCGAGTGGCGGACGAGCAGGGTGCAACGAGGATTGCATTGGGTCATCACCGCGATGATCAGGCCGAGACTATCCTTATAAATCTCCTCCGCGGGTCAGGGGCGCGAGGGCTCGGCGGGATCCCTCCTGTCCGGGGCCGGATCATCCGCCCGCTGATCGAGTGCTCCCGTGAGGAGATCGAGCGGTACGCGCGAAGCCAAGGGATTTCTTACGTCGAGGACTCTTCAAACCGTTCGCTGTCGTATCTGAGGAATCGGATCCGTCTGGAACTGCTTCCCGAGCTGGCAAAACGATATAACCCCCGCGTCGCGGATGCGCTGGCGTCTGCCGCCTCGATCTTCGAAGCCGAGGATGGGCTGCTGAGCGCCATGACAGAGGAACAGCTCCCCGCCGTGGTGGTGTCCCGATCGAGTCAAGAGGTGGTGCTGTCCGTTTCCCGCATGGCGGCCCTTCCCGCAGCGCTCAGGCGACGCGTCATCCGGCACAGTGCCCATCTTCTGCGTGGCGACCGCCCCGGATTGAGCTTTCATCAGACGCTGGCCATCGAGCGACTGCTGCTCGCGGAGGGCGAGCGGGGCGAGGTGCATGCGGCCGGCGGGATCCGGGCAGCAAGAGCGGGTGATCGCATGATCCTTTCGACGCGGGAGCCTGAGGCAAGGGGGAGAGGTGAACCGTTTCGCCTCGCCGTCCCGTGCCGGACTACTATTCCGGAATTTTCGCTTAGCTTCCAGGCCGACATCCTTGAAGATCGGACAGTGGATCGGCGGGCTGGGGGTCCTTGGACTGCGCTGTTGGATGCCGACCGCGCCGGGGTGGAGCTGCTCGTCAGGGGCTGGGAACCAGGCGATCGGTTCATTCCCCTGGGCATGACTGGGCAGAAAAAACTGCAAGACTTCTTTGTGGACGCGAAGGTGCCACGTCACCAACGATGTCGCGTGCCGCTGGTCGTCTCCGGGGGCGAGATCGCCTGGGTTGTGGGTTTCCGAGTGGACGAGCGGTTCAAGGTGACCGATTCGACGCGCCGGATCCTGCAGATGCGTGCGGCAAGGGGAGGGGCAGAATAGTCCGCAACGCGACGAGCTGCCTACCGTGGCATGTGGCTGAGGTCGTCAGGACAGTTGCCGAACCTACCAGGGGCTGAAAAAGGGTCCGGGGGCCGGTTTGGCGTTGAAAAACCTTGATGTATGTGTTACAAATGGCTAAGATGCGAATTGTCCGATGGCCTAGCTTGCAAGGAGAGGGGAAGAAGGATCGGATGGAGGAGGTACACGGTTGAGCCCGTTTTTTAAGAATCTGGCCCTGTGGCTTGTCATTGGGTTGATCATGGTTCTGGTCTTCAACATTTTCAATCAGAGCCAGCCACAGGAAAAGGAAATGATCTTCAGCGACTTCATGGCCCGGGTGGCCAAGGGCGAGGTCTCCGAGGTGATCGTGAAGGGCGCGGATCTCAAGGGCAAGCTGACCAGCGGCGAGAGCTTCCGGACCTATGCTCCCGACGATAAGGACATGATCTCTGAGCTTCGGCGCAGAGGGGTTCGCATCACCGCGAAGCCGGTGGACGGCAACCCGTGGTACATGAATATGTTGCTGTCGTGGCTTCCGATGTTGCTCTTCATCGGGGTGTGGATCTTCTTCATGCGTCAGATGCAGGGCGGCGGCGCGAAGGCGCTCTCATTCGGCAAAAGCCGGGCCCGGCTCCAGTCCGACAAGCAGAGCAAGGTGACCTTTGCCGATGTCGCGGGTGTGGACGAAGCGAAAGAGGAGCTCCAGGAGATCATCGAGTTCCTGAAGGATCCACCGAAGTTCCAGAAGCTGGGCGGGAGGATCCCGAAGGGGGTCCTGCTCATGGGCCCGCCCGGCACAGGCAAGACGCTCCTGGCGCGGGCTATCGCCGGCGAGGCGAATGTCCCCTTCTTCAGCATCTCAGGGTCGGACTTCGTGGAGATGTTCGTGGGGGTCGGTGCTTCGCGCGTGCGGGACCTGTTCGAGCAGGGGAAAAAGCACGCCCCCTGCATCATCTTCATGGATGAGATCGACGCCGTGGGGCGTCACCGTGGCGCGGGCCTGGGTGGCGGTCACGACGAGCGCGAGCAGACGCTCAATCAACTCCTCGTCGAGATGGATGGCTTCGAGTCGAACGACGGGGTGATCCTGATTGCGGCGACCAACCGCCCCGATGTTCTGGACCCTGCGCTGCTTCGGCCGGGACGGTTTGACCGACAGGTGGTGGTGGCGCGACCGGACATCAGAGGTCGCGAGGGGATTCTGCGCGTTCACACGAAGAAGATCCCTCTCGACGCCGATGTCGATCTGACGATCCTGGCCCGCGGCACGCCGGGCTTTTCCGGGGCTGATCTGGCCAACCTTGTGAACGAGGCGGCCCTGCTGGCAGCCCGCCAGAATAAGAAAACCGTGTGCATGAAGGACTTCGAGACCGCCAAGGATAAGGTGCTGATGGGTGTGGAGCGAAAGAGTATCGTCATCAGTGAGGAGGAGCGGAAGATCACCGCCTACCACGAGGCTGGCCACACCCTGGTGGCCAAGTCCCTTCCCGGCACCGACCCTATTCACAAGGTGACGATCATCCCAAGGGGCAGGGCTCTTGGGGTGACCCAGCAGTTGCCCACGGACGAGAAACACAATTATCCGAAAGAATTCCTCCTCAACGAGATCGCGATCATGATGGGCGGGCGGGTCGCCGAAGAGCTGGTCTTCGGTCAGATTACCACGGGGGCTGGCAACGACATCGAGCGGGCGACTGAACTGGCCAGGAAAATGGTGTGCGAGTGGGGTATGAGCGAACGATTGGGCCCCCTGACGTTCGGCAAGCGCGAAGAGATGATCTTTCTGGGGCGGGAGATCGCCCAGCATCAGGATTACAGCGAGCAGACGGCGGTGGAGATCGATCGGGAGGTCAAGCAGATCGTGATGGCGAACTACGAGAAGGCCAAGGTGGTGATCAAGGAGCGGATCGCGATCCTTCATGCCCTCGCCAAGGCCCTTCTGGAAGCGGAGGTGCTGGACGCTCCGCAAATCGATGCCATCGTGAATGGGACCGTCGCTATGGTGCCAGCACCGGCACCCGCCTGAGGGACTGTCCTCCGGATCTCGTCAGGGGCCTCAGGCGTGCGCGCCTGAGGCTCTCGTTTCTGCTGCCTCCTCCCGCCGATTTCGCCCGCCTTCGTGGATGGCTTTCACGCATGTGAGACGAGCCGTGACTGACCGCGACAACGTATTTTCTCTTTCTTCCGCAGGGCCTGCTCGATTCCGGTGTCGGGACCGTCTGTTGGACCTGAAGGAGAGGACCCGGATCGTTGGGGTGTTGAACGTCACGCCGGATTCTTTCTCCGATGGCGGGCGCTTCCTGGATCCTGAGGTGGCTGTTGAGCAAGCAGTCCGAATGGTCGAGGAGGGGGCGGATATCGTGGAACTGGGCGGCGAGTCGACCCGTCCCGGCGCCGCCCCTGTCCCAGCGGATGAAGAGCTCCGACGGGTCCTTCCGGTCCTGCGTCGCCTCCGGCCCAGGATTGCGACGCCCCTGGCAGTTGATACCTACAAGGCAGAGGTGGCGAGGGTGGTCCTGGAGGAAGGCGCGGACATCGTGAACGACATCTACGGTGTACGCGGAAAGGGTGGTCTGGCAGAGGTGGTTGCGCGCGCCGGTGCCGGGCTCGTGATCATGCATATGAAGGGCACCCCTCGCGATATGCAGATCGATCCTGGCTACGACGATGTGGTGGGCGAGATCATGGCCTTCCTGCAGGATCGCGTCGCGTTCGCCGAAGGCATAGGCGTTGACCCCGAGGCGATCGTTGTGGACCCAGGGCTTGGTTTCGGGAAGCGGGTGCAGGACAACCTGGCGCTGCTGCGGCATCTGTCAGAGTTCCATCGGCTCGGGAAGCCGGTCATGATCGGTCCATCGCGCAAGTCGTTCATCGGAAAGATCCTCGACAGGTCGGTGGAAGATCGCCACGGCGGGACAGCGGCCTGCGTCGCGGCGGCGGTGCTGCAAGGCGCGGCCTTTGTCCGAGTCCACGAGGTCCGGCCGGCCTTCCATCTCATCAAGATGTTGGACGCGATCAGGAGGGCCTAGCCGCATGTGGGCCACCGTTGCCCAGTTCAGGTGGATCGACGCAGTGGACGTCTTGATCGTGGCGTTCGCTGTCTACCAGCTCCTCCTGATGTTCAAGGGAACGAAGGCCCTGCAAATGATCCTGGGCCTCGCCCTGGTGTACCTGGCCTCCCGGGTCGCCCTGAAGGGCGGCCTCCTCACGGTCAACTGGGTCGTGCAGAACCTTCTGGGGGCCTGGTTCCTCTTGATCATCATCCTGTTCCAGCCTGAACTCCGCCGGGCCCTGGCTACCTTTGGGCTTCGCTCCAGGCTTACTCGGGCCTTCGCCAGGCACGAGGAGGCGCACATGATCGACGAGATCATCAGGACTGCGACCTCCTTGGCCGGGAAGAAGACCGGTGCGATCATCGTGCTGGAGCGGGAGAGCAAGCTTTCCGACTCTATCGATTCCGGCGTTCCGATCGACGCACGGCTCTCGAGGCGGCTCTTGGAATCGATCTTTTATCCCGGCTCGCCGTTGCACGATGGGGCGGTTGTTATCCAGGGCGACCGTGTGGTCGCCGCCTCCTGCTTCCTTCCTTTGACGCTGAGCCCCGATGTCAG
>JBGPUH010000044.1:0-11442 GCA_041491025.1 Methylomirabilis sp. (SeqCode) | reverse complement strand
GCCCCTTGGCAATGAAATCGCTTATCGGGGGTCATCCTGCTTTCCTTCTCCGGTGGATTCGTACAGAGGCGAAAAGCGAAACTTGATCAGGGCCCACGACCATGTCAACGGATCTCGCAGCACCGAAACCTTCTTTCCTTGCTTTAAGGAGCGGCTCTGATAATTAACAGGAATTTCCAATGGGACATACCCTTTCCTCAGCAGCTTGATGACCAACTCAAAGTCGAAGTCAAAGCGATTACACTCGAATGTCAGACCATGTAAGCAATCACGTCGAAAGACCTTATACATTGTGAAGGGATCTCTGAGTCTTTGACCATACATAAGATTCAACGCCGTAGCAAACAAGAAATGGCCGAGGTTGAAGAGGGTTGCAGCAATGAGCTGGTCACTGAATTTTCGCATCTTCCAATTTCCTGGTGTATGTCGCGATCCCAAGACGAAGGCTCGCTGGTACGTTCGAAGCGGTTCGACCAGCGCATCATAATCATTGACATCATACTCTAAATCACCATCCTGAATCAGGATGAAGTCTCCTTCTGCATGGTGAAGACCGGCGCGGACGGCGCTCCCCTTACCCCTGGGTCGATCTTCCAGCACGACCTTCACGCCGGGGCAATCCTGATACCCGAGCACTATTTGGCGTGTGCCGTCTGTGGAGTTGCTTTCGACGACAATAACCTCCTTATCGACGCCAGCCACCTCCTTGGCAACAACAGCATTCATTACCGTTGCAAGAGTGCGATACTCATTATAGACGGGCACGATGATGGAGAGCAGCGGCTGTGTTCTCCGCACGCGGCGCCGCGCCGTGACGACTATCCCTGACGTCGCCAGCCGGAAGCGCACGCCGCTCCGCAGCGGGCCGGGCACTATATGGTACATGGCCCGGATCACACGCGTGAGTCCTGTGCGTGGAAAGGCGCACGCCCGGTGATACAGGTGCTGCAACGAATAACGCCGCTGATCTGGAATGACCTGTATCTGAGCGAAGCCACTTCGAAGCAGCGCGGACTGGATTGTCTGTCTGTCAAAGTAATACAGGTTGTCCTGGCGCCATTCGGGCCATTCGTTGCGGAAGAACCGGGCAGACCAGCTATCGAGAGCAGGGGTTACCAGGAGGATCATCCCGTCCGGCTTGAGCGCCGCGTGAATTTGCTCCAGCACCGTGATCGGATTCCCAGCCCTTTCTAGTTGGAATACGACGACTGCAGTATCGTAGTGCCCTTTCGCGAGCGTCGACTCACTTAATTCTTGCGCATCTAAGGATGTGACGACCTCACAGCCCTGACTGTCGCCCATACCGGCAAGAGGATGCCCCCTTGGAGCGATCAGCAGTATTCGTGATCTCAATGCCCCGTGCCTCTCCAGCACGTGTAAATAGGCTTCTGCGGCCTCCTGCTCGGTAGTGCAATCGGCGAGATGGGTGTGGTCTGCAAATGGATGGTAGCCAGTACTATTCGCATAGAATGCCAGGACATCTGACCTTGTTGGCTGAGGATGCAGGCAGGTCAGCCCGCAATTCGCGCAGCGGTAGACCGGCCCGCCATGGCTGATGAACAGATACGTCCAATCGTCAAAATCGCATAACGGGCAAGCGTATCCGGACTTGGGGGTTTGTCCGGCACGAGATGACGTGTCTCGCGAAACGTGTCTTTTGGATCCAGGGTGACTGGTGGCCGGCGGATGTGCCATCTCCATCATCCCTTTACTCTCTATGTTGCGCCGATGCTATGGTCGAAGAGAAGATCGAGTCGAGCCGGGCGAACCGCTTTCTGAGCCGGATAATGGCGAGCAGGGTAAAGGCGCCGATGAGAAGCAGGCCTGTTTTGTATCCGGGAGATCGGTACTCGGCGCGGATCTGATGCATGCCGGCGGGCACGTCCAGGCCAATGAAGGTGGCTGAGATCATGAAGGGCCGCACCTCACGGCCATCGATGGTGACGTGCCAGTTCGGATGGTAGCTCATCTTCAGGACAAGGGTCGAAGCCACAGGGCACTCGACGTGTAGGTCGAGCTGCTCCGGCAGCACCCGTTCCTCGCGAATCTTCCCACCGCCCGGGCATTGCGCGGTCGCCGGATCCTCAGTCCAACCGCTCGCCGCAGGGTAATCATATCTGACAAATTTCCCTGCTGCGGGCTCGGTGCTCATCAACCAATCCCGGTTCTGAAAAAAGAGGCTCGATTGGGAAGCGACGCCTTTCTGCCCGATGACGGCGACAAACCCGGCGTAGCCGCTTGTCTCGGTCTGGTAAAGAGTGTATCGGGGAGTTTCTTTGAGAGGGCGCAAGAACGTGGGCATGCCTAAGCCGCTCGGCGCGACGACGTACCGCACATTGAACAGGTTGTAGTGGGCCGGGTTCCGGTCGTCGAAGTGCCAGATCAGATCCGAGCCGAGAGAGATGCTGCCGTAGGGCGGAGAGACAGCGACGATTCGGTGGAAGGTCAGCAGGTGGAAAAAGTTTAGATCGCCGAACGTCAGCTCCTTTCCCCAGTTAGCCCGCAGCCCCGCATAGGTCCGGCCCGGCGGCAGTCTCTTAAGCGCTGACAGGATTGTGCGCGCATCCTCGTCGGCGTCGAGGGCGTTTCGCGCTCGCTCCATTAACTGTTTGTTCAGTGCGTAATAACTCTGCCGTTCTTGCAGGGCCGGGACCATCAGTGCCACAAGGATCAGCCCCGCGGCAAATGCGCGCCATCGCTCCGGAAGCGCAGCCAATTGGAGCCACACCCACTCGCCGCCGAGGCCGATCAGAAGAAGCCCCGCCAGATGCACACCTCCAATGAAACGATGGAATGGGAGGCCTTCGTTCATCGGCAGGAGGTCTGCCAGTTTCCCCAAGGTGGGACGGCCAAAGTAGAGCACCAGCCAGAGGAGGAGGAGCCCCAGGCTCAGCCGCGCGTGGCGTGTGCGAGCGACGATGGCAGATACGATCCCGAGTGCCAGCAGCAGGGTCAAGACCGGAAGCCGACCGTAGTCCAACATGTCGCCGTTCACCAGCCATGTGAGGATCTCACTTGCCCCAAAAGAGTCGTATCTCCATCGTGGTAGATACACACTTGCGTTTAGATACGCCTTGAGGGGGATGAAGGGTAGCCACAAATACGCTGTGATGACAGCGGCGAGCATCGCGGTGACGGCGATCCGGGCTATCCGTACACGTGCGTTCGCCCGGTTCAGGCCCATGAACAGAAGCAAGAGCGCTGCCGGCGCGATCATGTAGCTGTAGACGAGATGCGAGAGCCCCAGCATGGAGGAGGCGATGACGGCCGAAACGTGGCCTTCACCACGCTCCAGCAGGCGATCTAGGCAGGCCAACGTGATAAGGGACAGATGCACCCCCCAGAGTTGGGTGTACATCCCGAAGCCGCTCCAGGTATAACTTCCGTACTCCAGGCCAAAACCCTTGTTTGAGACGAAAAGCGTGGAGACTGCAGCGGCCATGGCCCCCGCTACGGTGGAGAACCCCATCCGCCGCATCGACCAATAGACGGTCAGCGGAAAGCCGATCAAGAGGATGTACCGGATCAGATTGAACAGCGTGAGAAGGGCCACTTGCTTCAGGAGGAGGCGGTGCAGGGCGACTACGGCGAGGTGTGGCACGTGCTGGTAGTAGAAGAACTGAGGGACACCGAATTCCACCTCTGGCACCCAGTGGTCGAGCGGGTTCTCACCGTTCGCCAGCGCCTCGCTCGCCCGTTCCACGAACAGATAGTGGTGCGCGTCGTCGTTCAGATTGGGGACCGGAATGGACAGCTCGGGCAAGAGTGCGATCGCGTTGAGCACACTCGGGAGGAGTACGAGAAGGAGAAAGACCACCGTTGTCCAGCGGCCAGGGGAATCGCTAAGGCTGAAGCGGTCAGTCCGCGCCAAGAGATCCTCCCGGTCGGGATGTCATCGCACCCTGAACACATAGACTGAGTTGCCGATGACGTCCATGACTTCGTACTTTTTGAGCCAGTCAATGCCGTAGTAGCCCCTGGCTCGCACCAGCTCGTACGCGCCGATGATGTAGATTCCCGGCTCCGGTGTCCGCGCGAGATCGGCCAGCTGCATCGGCTCGGCGCGTATCCCATAGTACCCGGGCCGCCCGGTGGTGAAGTAGAGGAGCTTGACTTTGTCGAACTTGTGGTCATCCAAATAGTGCTTCAGCCGCTTCAGGTGCTGTCCCCACTCGATGTTGGAATCGTCCAGGTAGTCGATCCCGTGTTTCGGTCCGCCAATCAGTTCATTGAAATACGACAGGTAGTCGGGGTGGAAGCGGATCGGCGTGGAGAGATACCATGCCGCCAGGACGATGCCGGCCACAGCGCCCGCCGTCTTTCGGGTGAACAGCGGCGCCGTTCGGCTGACGAAAATGAAGAGGAGCGGATAGATGGGGAGCAGGTACCGAACGCCGAGGGGATCGGCGAGAGCCGAGATGAGGATGACAAACGCCAACGCGGGAAGCAGCAGGAACACCTCATGGAACCACCCGCTGCGCTGCCTGTACCAGTGCCAGAGAGCAAGCGGGATGAGCAGCAGCATCGGAATCGGGGTCTTGATCGCATACGCCGCGAGGAAGTAGTACCACCATCCTCCTACCCGGAACTGTCCCATCAGGTAGTAGGGATAGGTCGGCGGATGCAGGCGCGGGGCGAGTAGAACGGCTCTCACGTAAAACAGTGGATCCTTCGGAAAGAGATAAACCGTGTAGAGAACGCCGAATGCCATCAGGAAGATCAACATGAGGCCACCAAGGGAAAGCAATAGTCGCTCCCGGGCGGCGTGTGCCGCGAGCGGGAACGACAACGAAGGAGCCATTGGCAAGGGAACGGCGTCGGCGCCCTCGGCCCTCGGATACCACCAGACCGCCAGCAACATCAAGGCGACAAAAAGCGGAGGCAATATGACGGCAGGGGTCTTGCTGGCCAGTGCACACCCCAGCAGTAGGCCAGTCCAAAGGAGGTGGTGCCATGACCCTAAGGCCATGAACCGCCACAACCAATACAGCGAGAGGGTGAAGAAACAGCTCAAACCGATGTCGTAGGATGTCAATCCCGAATGGGCGATGGTGGTGGGGCAGAACGCGTACAAGAGCAAGGCCATCAGGCCGGCGCCTCCACCGTACAGCTCGTTTGCCCAGCGGTACACGAAATAGGCCAGCAGGAGCGACAGCAGCATCACGGGCAGGCGTCCCCAGAAGAACAGCCTGTCGTCATCGTTGTTCAGGGCAAGGAAGCTCAGTCCGACGTTCCACGCGTTTGGCGGATCCAGCTTGAAGCTGGGGTCGTTGAGGTCGAGGCGGGGATTTATTGCCAGCAACGGGAGCGCCGACAGCGCGAAGATGAGGGGCGCATGGGCTGGGATAAGCGACCACTGGCCGGTCTTCAGGAATACATAGCCCGTAGGCAGGTTTGCAACCTCATCGTAGGCGGGCGACATCTGGCGAGCGGTGAGGATGACCTGAAGGGCGAATAGGAGGAGCAGGGTGGGGACGAGGAACCGCCGCATCGCGGCCCAAACCCGGGGACGAAGGGATCGGGTCGATGTGGTCAGTGCATGCCTGTCGCCAGACTCGGGAACTCCATCGTTGCCCTGGTGCCTTGAATCAGCTGAATGCATGCCAGTTGGTTGTGACTGCTGACTTGGCCACATGCGGACCTTTCTAGCCTATTGGTTGCCTGGGTGTCAAGTAAAACACCCGCGCTTGCGCCTGCTTCCCAAGAGAGGCAGTTTGTGATAGCTTAGTCGCTGTTTCTGGCGCCCGAATCGAGTGGATGCGACAATGCGACTGATGTGGCAGGATGTGTTAGGTCATCAATGCCTTCTATGAGTCGATCCGAGTGTACCGGGTGGACAAGACATCCCCTTGGTAGCGAACAGGGTGACGTTCCCTGGAAAGGGTCAGGTGCCGCCTAAGTTCTCTATAGTTGTGCCGCTCTTCAACGAGATGGAGACCCTGCCGCTCCTTTATGAGCGCCTGACAGGGGTCATGGAGCGGTTGGGCGAGCCGTATGAGGTGATCTTCGTCAACGATGGAAGCCAGGATGGAAGTCTCGAGTTCTTGAAAGAGTTGGCAGGAAAGGATCAGAGGATAAAGTTCCTCAGCCTTTCCCGGAATTTCGGGCATCAAACAGCGATGACATGTGGATTGGATTACTCCAGAGGTGAGGCAGTCGTCGTCATGGATGCTGATCTTCAAGACCCACCGGAATTTATTCCTGAGCTGATCAACAAATGGCGAGAGGGCTTCGACGTGGTCTATGCGATCCGCGAGCAGCGACCGGGCGATAGCCCGTTCAAACGTGTGACGGCCGCGCTCTTTTACCGCTTGATCCGGAGGCTGGCCCGTTTCGACATCCCAGCCGACACAGGGGACTTCCGCCTGTTGAGTCGGCGCGCCGTCGAAGCGCTGAAGAAGGCGAAAGAGCGGGGCCGCTTTGTCCGGGGCTTGGTGAGCTGGATCGGCTACCGGCAGACCGGTGTCAGATTCGTCCGCCAGGAGCGCGTCGCCGGCCGGACCAAGTATCCGTTCCGCAAGATGCTGAGGTTCGCGGTCGATGGAATCACGTCCTTCTCGTTTCTCCCGCTGCAGATGGCCACCTACTTTGGCTTTATCACATCCGGCTTGAGTTTTATCTACATCGTGTGGGCAGTTCTCCAGAAACTGCTCACCGACCGGCCGGTGGTCGGCTGGACCTCGGTGATCGTCGTTATGCTCTTCATTGGTGGGGTTCAGTTGATCACACTGGGCGTGATCGGCGAATACATCGGGAGGATATACGAAGAGGTCAAACAGCGGCCGCTTTACCTGGTCGATGAGGCGGTAGGGTTCGAATCAGGGTCCGGCGACGTCTCCAATCCATGAACGGCGGCAGGGCAGACCCGCGAGATGAGCGGCACCGGATCGAGGAATCCTTCCATGACGAGTGGGCGAAGTCGATCAAGCTGGATGACCTCCTCGTCATGGAGTCGTTCGAAGCCGAGACGGCCATTGAGAACCGAGCCGTCCTGAGCCGATTTGGCGACCTCAAGGGAAGCAAGCTACTGGATCTCGGGTGTGGGGCGGGAGAGGCCTCCGTGTACTTTGCGTTGCGTGGGGCCGAGGTCACGGCCTGCGATATCTCGTCCGAGATGCTGGGCGTTGCCAGGCGCCTGGCCGACAGATACGGCGTAGAACTCCGGCTGGCCAAGATGAAGGCCGAAGATCTCCAATTCCCCAGTGGAAGCTTTGACCGTGTGTTCGGGAACGGCGTCCTCCATCACGTCGAGCTGCTCCCGGCCATTCGGGAGGTACGGCGTGTTCTCAAGCCCGGCGGCATCGCCGGCTTTATCGAACCGCTTGCGCATAATCCGGTCATCAAGGTCTATCGCCGGCTCGCAAAGGAAGTCCGGACGGAGACAGAGGCGCCACTCCGGATACGGGACATTCGGTCGATTCGGAGTGTGTTTCCTCAGCTTGAGCACACAGGCGCGTGGTTAAGTGCGCTGCTCGTGCTTGTGTATTTTTATGTCATTGAGCGCGCCGATCCGGCCAAAGAGCGATATTGGAAGAAGATCATCGCTGAGGCCGACCGCTACAAGCGGATATTCACGATTCTCAATCGGGTTGACGATTTGATGCTCCGCATGGTCCCTTTCCTGCGGTGGTATTGCTGGAACGCCGTGCTCATTTGCCCCAAGGAGAAAAATCCCTGACGGGGACATGGCAAGCCAGTGATTACGCTTTGTGATACCGCGCAGTAACAGGTCGCAGTAGGCCAGGAAAGGGTGCCGCGAGGAGGACGAGATACTTACCCAAATGCTCACCTTAGGAGAGCGAATCGAGCTTACCACTGGCACTAGCGCACCGACGACGTCGTGCGGGGATGCGTAGGTCGATAAGTCCTAAGTCCATAGATAGGGAGGTAGACGCGGTGCGAAGAGCTGTCGTCCTGCTTGTGGGGATTGTCGCGATGTTGGGGTTGGTGAACGGCCCGCCTCGGGTCGAGGCGGCGCTGAGCAGTTGTAGCCTCAACGGGACCTACATCCTGAGCGGATTGGGCGAGGCGGCAGGCTTTCTGGAGACGGTGGGCTCCCTCGTCTTCACCCCCAATGGCGCCTGTACCGGTGGCACGCTTGGCGGCTTGGTGACTATCAGGCACCAGGGCGCGGCTGCCACCAATTTTGCGCCAACTGGGACGTACTCCGTGGATGTGAATGGGGTTGTCAGCGCAACCGTACCGGGTATCATCGACCTGATCGGCTTCGTCTCCCTGGTGAGCAATGATGCGGTCGCCAACTCCGTTCACCTGGTGGTGACGTTCACCGGTCCTCAGGTCCTCGCGCTAGCGGCCACGAGAAGCGTGCCAACGGGGGCACTGCAGGGGGCGCCCGGTCCCTCGGGATCGACCGGACCAGCGGGGCCGCAGGGCGTGGCGGGCCCTACAGGACCGGCGGGGCCAGCGGGGCCGACCGGGGCGCAGGGGCCCGCTGGATCGGTTGGGACACAGGGGCCACAGGGACCGCAAGGAGCACAGGGACCCGTCGGCACGCCGGGCCCACAGGGGCAGGTGGGGCCGCAGGGGCCGCAGGGATTGCAGGGGTCGCAAGGTCTACAGGGACAGGCGGGGGCAACAGGGCCCACGGGGCCGGGAGGAATAGGCGCCACCGGACCGACCGGAGTGGCGGGACCCTCGAAGCTGATTTTTGGCTACCGTTCGCTCACGCCACTCGCGGATGGCCAATTTTTCGTGGTGTATGGGAACACAAACCTGGTTACAAGCTTTACTCAAACCACCACGGTGGTGGATAACGAGGTGGCCGCCCAAGCCGGTACCGCATCGAACCTGTCGTGCGTTGTGGCGAATGCCGTCACCCTTGGTTCTGGGAACAAATGGAGGTTCGCCTTGACCGTTGATGAGACCGGGACTCTCATCTGCGAAATAGGCGACAATCAACGCACCTGCTCTAACAGTGGATCAACAACGATTGCGACAGGGCAGCGTGTCACGCTCCAATTGACCAAGATCGGCACTCCGCCTGCTTCGGGGAATAACTCATGCACATTCGAATTTCAGCCTTCGTAGCCCTCGTGCTGGCACTTGGCGTCGGCAGCGCGAGCGCCTTGCAGGTCTATGGGGTGTTTGATAGTGCCTTAGATAACACCGGACCAGCCGTGTATCCGCTCTCGATTCAAGACTTGCTGACCGACGCCAAGCTTCTTAGGGCCGCTCCAATTGCGGTCCCGTCCACGGAGGTCCCGGTTCCTCCGGGTACCTTCTCAGGGCTCGCATGCGTCGTCAGCGCTGCGCCAGGGGCCGGTAAGGGGTGGACGTTCCAACTCTTGAAGAATGGGGTGGCGACACCGCTCGCCTGCTCTGTGAGTAATTCGATTTCAGTCCGCTCATGCGCGGATGCCGCGGATGCGGATGCCGTCACCCTCGCCAGCGGGGATCGCGTCGCGTTACAGGTCACGCCGGTGTCTACGCCGTCGGCCGCTAGCGGACGCTGCACGCTCCTGTTCAAATAGGATAGCCAGTGCCGTTCCAACGTGTTGCGGCTAATCGCTGACAGGAGCCCTGCTAAGAACTATCACTTTCCCTAGCCTCACCATTTTAGCGTAAGTTAGTTAGAATGGCACTAGTGAGTCGTTCTGGGAATCGCCTCTCACGAGGCCTGCCATCGCGAGCGACTACGGAGCGCTCAACCATCCCGTCCTTTTTGAGATTGCGGAGCCTGCCCTGAGCAGCGCCGAAGGGGTCACTCGGTTCCCTCGCAATGATTCGTGACGGGGCTCGCTTGTTCAAATGACCGGTGACACCGAGATCGTCATTGCGAGCGAAGCGAAGCAATCTCGTTCTTTTTGAGATGCCCACCGCCATTCCGTTTCTTCGCTATGACACTTGGCTGCAGATGGTCGGGGCAGGCGGGAGTTTGCTGCCTCGGGCAGGAAAATCGTCTTGGTATGTCGGCGAAGGTTGTGATAAAGTCGCCGTCGTGCCAGCCTGAGGAGTAGAGGAACGAGCACTCTGACGAAGACGGTCGTTCTTACGAGAGCGAGGGACTGGAGGGAGACTACTGATGCCGGAACGCATCCTGGTGACGGGTGGCGCTGGATTCATCGGGTCGTTTCTTGTCGATGAGCTGATAACGCGGGGCCATTCGGTACGGATCTTTGACAGCCTTGAGGCCCAGGTCCATGGGGTCGAGGGGCGCCTGCCGGACTACCTGAATCCTCACGCGGAGTTCATACGGGGCGATGTCAGGGACAGGGAGGCCCTCAAAAAGGCCATCCAGGGTGTGGAGGTCATCTTCCATCTCGCGGCAAAGGTGGGGGTCGGTCAGTCGATGTACGAGATCCTCACGTACACCGAGGCGAATACGCTGGGTGGCGCGGTCCTCCTCGATATCCTGGCGAAAGAGCGACATCGAGTGCGCAAGGTGGTCGTTGCCTCCTCGATGTCCGTCTATGGGGAGGGGGCCTACTCGTGCAAGCAGTGTGGCGACGTCTCTCCGAAGCTCCGTTCCAGCGGGCAACTCAAAGCCCAGGAATGGGAGATGCGATGTCCCGCGTGCGAGCTGCCGGCAGAGCCGATTCCGACCGCGGAGACGAAGCCCCTCTTTCCAACTTCCATCTACGCGATTACGAAACGCGACCACGAGGAGATGTTCCTCAGCACTGGATTGGCCTACAATATCCCGACGGTCGCCCTGCGGTATTTCAACACGTACGGGCCGAGGCAGGCCCTCTCGAATCCATATACGGGTGTCGCCGCGATCTTCTCCGGACGGCTTCTGAATCGGAAGCCCCCGGTCGTCTTCGAGGACGGAATGCAGAGCCGGGATTTCACCCATGTGTCGGATATCGTTCAGGCGAATCTGCTCGCGATGGAAAAAGCGGAGGCCGACTATGAGGTATTCAACGTTGGGACCGGTCGGCAGACCACCATCCTGGAGGTGGCTGAGGTTCTGATCAAGAAGCTGGCCCCCGGGTCGAATGTGCAGGCGACGATCGAGCGCGCGTTTCGACAGGGAGACATCAGGCACTGCTTCGCCGACATCACGAAGATTCAGGATCGGATCGGGTTCGTCCCTCGAGTGCAGTTCGCCAATGGGGTTGACGACTTGGTGCGATGGGTCAGAGATCAGCAGGCACGGGATTCCTTTGATCTGGCCCATGCGGAGTTGAAGCGCCAGGGCCTGGTGACGTAGTTCTGCTTCTGATGAAACCGCCGACCGACGAATCGCGTTCTGTCAGGTAACTGTCTTTTCCCTTCCCCTGACCCATTGGCACCCCCTCATCCCAGCCTTCTCCCCCGAGGGGAGAAGGGGAAGAAGATGGGGGGCGAGGGGACGATCGGGGGAGCGACGAATCGGGGGCAACGGTGAAAGTCCTTCCAGTCGTCCACTATTTTCCGCCGCGCCACGTCGCGGGGACGGAGGTCTATACCTACACCCTCTCCAAGGCGCGGAGGTCGCGG
>JBGPUH010000043.1:0-11586 GCA_041491025.1 Methylomirabilis sp. (SeqCode) | reverse complement strand
TCCATGCAGATAGGGAGCATCCCGTCCGTTGATAAACACATGAACATGACCGTGCAGTTGACCCATTTCATCGAACAGCATCGGCTTGAGGCCTGGATAATCGGAGAGAACGCCCTCAATCAACTGCCGAACCGTCGTTCCCTTGGGGAGAGGAAGCTCCTTCGTCTTGCTTCCCACGATCTGCCGCAGCGTGGCGTAAAAGTTGACTTTCAATGGTCTCTCCCTATGGTTGATCAACTGGTGAGTCGTGACTGTCTACACTATCCCGTAGCTCCAGGATACTCTATTCGATCCGAGCGTTGAAGTAATCCTTATCATGAGGACGCCATAAAGAACAGTTTGCCTTCAGATGAACCGAAAGGGCATCCTTCGCCACACCTTCGCAAGCGCCGTGTCCCATTATGCGACGTGGCCAGTGAAGATTGAAAGGAGACGTGGGCACCTTCATTCGATCATCATGGATGTGCCGCCTGTATGCAAGGTGGCTGAGGAGTATATTCAAGCCAGCGGCCTCATTGCCCGCTTCACGCTTCTGCACCCGCTTATTCAGACCTGACGCCCGATCTCCTGGTGAGGCTATTCCTCGATTGCCGGCGGTCGCTTGACGCCGCCTGTGCCGCGTGGTACAAGGGACCACCCGACATGAGCCTGTACCATGCCGCAGAGAACCGTAAAGGGCAAATCGCCAGTCTCAAGCGGCAACTCTTCTTCCACCAGAAATGGCGGGATCAGGTGCACACTGACTCGAGTTAAGGAGGGACAAGAATGAGACATTCGAAAGCAAGCGCCCGACGTCGGTTGCTTCGGATTGCTGTCCCGGTGGCGACCACAATCGTGCTCCTTGCTACGGGCCTGATTCTGGCGGCCACGGCGACGCGTCCCCACAATGTGGTCCTCCGGACATATATTGAGATCTATCAACAGGGCAAGAACGGGGCCTGGGAGAAAATCGACGAGGTGGGGCCGACCTCTGTGAACTTCTCGGCGTCCTTACTCGAGCTGGCCATGGGCCGGGGGGTCGCGTCGGATTTCGTGTTGGAGACGCGGTCAACGAAGGGGCGACGCTACAGCGCTCGCCTTACCAATCCGGCGGCGCTCAATCACAATCCCGCAACCGGTAGAGCCGAGGTGAACCTTGTTTTTGAGGTGACGTATGACGGCGCGAAGGCGACGGTCCCGGCCTTACTGACAACCGAATCACTCGGAACCCCCGCTGGAACCCGTCGGGGGAGCCGAGCGAAAGGAATACTGGGGGGAAATCCCACGACAGTCACTTTCGTGAGCGCCAACCGGTTCGAACCCGCGGGCGCATCGGTTCCTCTGATGCTCGTCTGCACTGAGCAGTACACTCTGACGCCAAAAGGCCGAGGTTGAAATATTCCCCGTCGCGGAGGGGAAGCGTTGGATTAGCGGCGGACCGGCGCCCTGTCCATGGAAGCATTGCTAGCTATTCGTAAGCGCGTCTTCGACGAGCTGCTCCAGACCCGGGCGCTCCGACAGGTGATGGGCGGAACCGTGGACAGAGCGGGCTATATTCGGTACCTGCTCAACGTTTTCCATTACGCTCAATACAGCCCGGTCGTCATGGCGATCGCCGCCTCGCACTGCCTGCTGACTCACCCTGAGCTTGCAAGCTATCTGCTACGCCATGCGCAGGAAGAGACCGGACACGACGTCTGGGCCGCCGAGGATCTTCGAGATCTTGGTGTAGGCGAAGAAGAGCTCCACGTGTCTCGGCCCGTGTCTTCCTGCGCGGCGCTTATCGGATACACACATTACGTGGCGGGGTTCGCCAACCCGATCGGCATCTTCGGCTGGATGTACGTGCTCGAGGCCGTGGGTCTAGATGTGGGCAATCTCGTTGCCGAGAAGCTCCGGTCGGCTGGCGTACAGGGGATCCGATTCATTGCGGGGCATGCGGTGGCGGACACCGACCACATACGAGAGATCACCGAGCAGCTCGAGAGCCACCTTAAGCGCGACGAGGATCGCGCAGCGGTGCTCGAGGTGGCCGATGTTGTTGCGGACCTGTACGTGGGGATGTTCCGGGAGATCGGAGAGGAGAGGGCGCGGTGGGACTAAGGGTCACTACGGTGCGGACTACGGCGGAGCGAGAGCGCCTATTCGAATTCCGCTACAGGATCTATGTGGAAGAGCTCCGTATTCCCACGTCACAGGCCGATCACGCCACGCGTCGGCTCATGGATCCCCTTGACGAGTGCAGCACGTCCTATGTCCTCCTGGACCAAGAGCAAGTCGCAGGGGAGCTACGCGTCACCTGGCTGGCCGACGTTCCCGACTCGACAGCGATCATCGACACCTTCGCCATGCAGCCGGCCATCGAAGCGTTCGGGCCAGAGGCAATCTGCAAGACTAGCCGCTTCATTCTCGATCCGAAGTGGCGACAAGGCACCGCGATCCTTCTCCTGATGAAAACGGTGTACGAGGAGTGTTGGGAACAAGGCGCACGACTCAATTACGGGGATTGCAGCCCGCACCTGCTGCCGTTCTACGAGCACCTCGGGTTTCGGCGCTACATGAATGCATTCGAGGACCCGAACTACGGCGTGAAGTTTCCCATCCTCATGATCGCCGACCTGGGTTTCTTGAGGCATGCGCGCTCTCCTCTGGCCCGGGTCGCCGAGCGTTGTGGGGAGGACCGCGCGGCCTGCGCGTGGTTTGCACGGACCTATCCCGACCGGCTCGTTCCGCCGACGGACGCGGCCGATGGGGGTCTTCACCAACGCCCAGTCTGCAGGACCGATCATGTACGGCGTGACCGAGCGTCTCAACGTGAATTGGGAGGAGCATCCCCTTCGACAAATTCAACAGAATGCTTGAGGTGACCAATCGGGTCCGACCGCTTCGGCGAAAGCTCCACTAATGTCTGCTAATTCCTTACAACTACAACCGCCGCTGGAGTGTCATATCAGAATCCCCACCGAGTCACCTCCGGTCCTTGCCTATCCGTTGCTCACGACCTGTCTCATCAGGTCGGCCATAGCATGGGTGGTGTAGATTAATGATGTAACCTGCACTCCCAACCCCGCCAGTATGGCTCTCAAGAAAAGCTTGACAACTCCGGGCAGGACGCGATAGAAAGCTCCCATCAAAGGTGGTCCTCATGGGCCCGGTTGTCCATAGTATTTCAGCCAACTCTTGCGATTCGGTCGGCGTGCGACAGAGCACCGCCCTCTCGGGTGGAACTCAACCCGAGAGGGCGTTCGTGTTTCGGCTGTCGGCCAGATGGCCCTTGTGTCTTGAGTAGCCGAGCCAGTATCGATGTCGGAGAGCGGCGAAGGAAGCTGGTGGAAGCGTACGGTAGTTCTCGGTCCTCTCGGGGCTGGCCTGGTGGCCATCTTCGTCGCCGTGGTCACCCCGGTTGGCGAGAAGGTCCGGGAGTTCGTGTTCCCCACGGCGGCGTTTGTCCAGGGTGTCGTAAAGAAGAACCAGAGGTCGGTTCCGATGATCACGGTTAGCCTGGATGCTAAGACGGACACGAAGACGGGCCCTGGCGGGGGCTTCGTGTTCGAAAAGGTATCAAGCGGCGCGCACTTCATCAATGTTCTCAGCGATCGTAGTCAACTCCTGACCCAGGAGCCATTTTTCATTGGGCCGGGCGACAAAGAGAAGCAGCTCCCTCCCATAGAGTTGGAGGCGACACCTGAGGTAACGAAGCTACTAGAAGTGGCCGGCAGGCCAGCGCTGAATCCTGCCTTCGTCGTCGAGCAGAGGCAACCGGAGTATGTTGTCAACCTCATGCACCGGGCGGTACCGGTCCCTCCCGCGGAGCGACGGCCGGGGTTCGAGTCGAACGCCTATGCGGTGACAACCTGGGTGGAGGCATCGCAGCAAACCTTGGAACACATCGCACGCGTCACCTACTACCTTCACCCCAGCTTTAGCCCTTCGGTGGTCACCCGTGATTCACGTTCGGACAGCTTCCGCCTGTCGTTCACTGCCTGGGGACAGTTCGAAATCAAGGCGAAGGTGTACTTCAACGATGGGACGGTCAAGGATCTATCGAGGTTTCTCAGTTTCTAGCGTCTCCCGGCATCGGCCGGTGTGATGGAGGAGGGGCTTCTCATGGCCCTCTTCAAAGGGCGCGGGCACGGGTCGGTCATAGGGCTTCAGTCCCCCGGGTACCAGCTTGTCATGGCAAGGATCGGTGAATATGCCCACCATGTCGAGGAGCTGCGCCTGGGCCAGGACGAGCGCGCGTGGGCTGAAAGGACGCTTGATGACGTGAAAAAGGCACTCGAGTTCCGGATCGGGCGAGTCTTCCCATACCCCAAGTATGACTACGCGTGGGCGACGCTCCGTCAACTCCGCCACCTCTTTTGTCACTGCAGCCCCGTGAACCGCCTTCTTGGGATGGTGGTCGAGGATATTGAAGGTGATGTGTCCTATTATCTTCCCAAAGAGGAGACGACAGTTCGAGAGGAACTGAAAAACCTTCGCAAGCGGCTCATGGGGTTACTTCCAGGAGACGATCACGACGACAAGAAGAAAGCCGATGCTCACCGTGAGAGCGAAACGCGACTCCGCGCGGAGCTCGAGGCGCTCTCGAGGCGAGCAGCTATGGCGCGTGAGGGGTACTGGCTCAAGGTGAACATGACGCGAAATCGCCTGTTCGTTATGGGAACAATCCTGGCGGTGCTACTCGTGGTCGCCCTCTTCCTCCTTCCTGCGGTCATCTTTCCTGACGAAGACGACCTGGGGCGTGGTTTCTACTGGGCTATCGCCTTGGCCGGGATGATCGGTGGCGTCATCAGTGCCCTCATTGGGGCAGAACCGCTCGACACTCGCGCCGCGATCTTCTATATCAAGCGCCGGCTGCTCTACCTTCGGCCCTTTGTCGGCGGGACCCTCGCCCTGATCGCGTATATCGCCCTCCGCTCTGGCACAATCAGCTTTCCTTCCCTAAACGCCGAGACATCACCGCTGTTCGCCTTGGTTGTTGCATTTACGGCGGGGTTCTCGGAAAGACTGTTCATTCGGGGCATCCTGAAAGCTGCCCTTCCCCGGGGTGAGGAGAAAGCGGAGACGGAGCAGCCCAAGGAGTGACCGCGGTAACCTGACCCGTGTCCTGAGCTGGCTCCTGAGGCGGGAGGCATCGAAATAGTGAGACGCAGGTGCTTGCGAGCTCAGCAGGCAGTCAGGCCAGCAATCGACCCGGGTGTCTTGGGCAGGAGGACACTGGCGGCAGGGGGGGTCCGCAGCCCGGCGAACACCCTGTCAATGGGTCCGGATCCTTCGTTGACATGCAAGGCGGACTAGACTGACAACAGCCGCCACGTTTGTCTTGGTCCCTTAGCTGATATGTCCTTCATAAGACATGGAACACAGGGTGGGATCGCCAAGACTGTGAAGAGGTGCCCATCGGTAATAGGCTGACAAAGCCTCGAACTAGGCCGACCAGTATACGCAATCGTTCGGTGGCAAACGACGGCATGGGATAACTGAGGGATCAATGGCGTACTACCTCGACCTGTTCTCCCCAGCGACGTACGAAGCGTTCTCGAAATCGGATCGCACCATCTCCGGCTTTCGGGCGCGACAGCGCGGAGTCGCTCAGCGAATTAAACGCGACGACCGCCTCGTTTGCTATATGACCAAGCTTTCACGCTGGATCGGCATCCTTGAGGTCGAATCTGGGCCGTTCGAAGACGCCACACCAATCTTCTACCCTGACGATGATCCGTTTACGATCAGGTTCCGCGTCAAGCCGATTCACTGGCTATCCCTCGAGAAATGCGTCCCGATTCACGAGGACGAGGTCTGGAAGCAACTGTCTTTCACCCGTGATCAAAGCAAGAACACTTCGAATTGGACAGGAAAGCTACGCGGTAGCCTCGCGCAGATGTCCACAGAAGACGGGCAGTTCCTAGAACGGCTGCTGGCGACCCAGGCAACAGGCCAACGTCAGTGGCCAATCAAAGAGGAGGAGTTCCGTCGGCTCGTCACCTCCCGAGTCCGCGGTGCGACCAAGGACATCACGGTTACGATTCCCACGGAAACCGAACCCGAGGCCGAGGTCTCCCCTGCAGCCGCGGGGATTCGCGAGTCGACGCGTGTGCAGGCCTTGCTCGCTGAGATCGGAGCCCGCATGGGAATGCAGATCTGGATCCCGCGAAACGACCGGGAAGCGGTTCTCGCGGAATGGAAAGGCGATCATGCGCCGCCTCTTGATCGCCTTCCTCTCAACTACGATGACGTCACCCTCCGCACAATAGAGCAGATCGACGTTCTGTGGTTGAAGGGCCGAGCCATCAAACGTGCATTCGAGGTCGAGCACACCACATCCATCTACTCTGGCATTCTGCGCATGGCAGATCTTCTGGCGCTGCAGCCGAATATGGATATCCGCCTCCACATCGTCGCGCCGGATGCCCGCCGCGAAAAGGTCTTTCAAGAGCTTCGACGACCGGTCTTCTCTTTGCTCGATCGAGGACCGCTGTCCGAGACCTGTTCCCTGCTCTCGTACGACAGCGTCCGAGAGTTGGCCGCCCACTCCCATCTCTCGTATCTGTCGGATTCGGTGCTCGAGGAATACGAGGAAGAGGCAGCCGACTAACGATGCCGAACAAGGCGCTGCACTGGAGGGGGATTCGCTGCGCTCCATCCCCGCCAGTGAGCGCCAGCGTTAGGCGACGTGCGAAGGGTGATGGACATAGGCTCGTCAGTGCCCCCAAGCCGTAGACCCATTCCCTCCTGCGAGTGGTGGAGCCGTGTGCTGGCCCATTGCAAAACCCTTTCCGGCCACTACTGGCCCGTCGGACCCGCCACCCTCTCCGAATACGTGTGCCGGGCCGGCGAGTTCCTCAGCAGGCCGACGTATCTTGTCCGGTTCACGAACAAGGACCGATCAAGACTGGTCCCCTGGCATGACTCCGAAGCGACTCCGATCACGATAGACGAGTTCTCTCGAAACCAGAAGTTCGTGGAAGAGCTCCTTCGGGGCTGGGAAGACGGAACGGCGATACATTCGGCGCAACTCCTCGTTCAGACGTGTTCGACGTGCGGGCGAAGCCTCGTTATCGACGGAGTCCATCGCATCGTTCGTATCGCGGCGACCAAGGCGCTTGATGCCGAACTCTACATCTCTGAGCTCGCAGGTGTGGCATGGCCACCCGAAATGCCTGATATGGGGACTGTATGTGCTTGCAAGTCCACAGCTTCGTGACGTCACCTAACGCGCGCTTGCCGCGGGCAGCGCTCCGCGCTGCCACTGAAGCGCCACGACGTTAGGCGGCAGGAGGCCGCTGGGTATGTGATACGGATCGTCGCCCCGTCAGGCAAGCAGACCAGGATCCCGTTGAGTTCGGTGCCGGCTCGAAGCGACCATCTGGAGGCCCCCTAGGGGCCGCACGTGAGGCGCCGGAGTGTAGGTTAGTGGTGCTCGCTGGAACTGCGCTCCCGCCACCAACTGACCATAGCATGACTACTTGGAGAAAAGGGTGTCCTTTGAACGTGAGCGCCACCACGAAAGTTAGTCTTCTTCTGACGTGTCTCCTGCTGGTGTCGGCGCCGAGGGGATGGGCTACCCCCAATGCCATTGTTGATAATTTTGTTCCCACCACGCCAGTGGAGGTGCTTGCAGCGCCCTTTACGACGGGAGGAGTGACGACCACAAACGCCTACAGTGGCTTCGTGGAGATTCATGTCTCAGGGACCGGTCAAGGGGCTGGAAACAATCAGAGTGATCCCTTTTATGCGTTCGAGCGACCTGCCGGAGTTCCCATCACACCCGATTCAACGATCCCACACCTCGCGCTTTCCTTTACCAGCGATGTCTGCTCCAACCCGCCGTTGATCGAGGCCTTCATGGCTTTTATCGAGGGGGTGGGGCAGGTCTCGACCGGGACCGTGCCGCCTTACAATCCTGCCCATAGCTACGCGTTTGTTCTCAACCTAGGTGCCTTCAGCGGACAGATCACATTGGGCTTCAAAGACTGCGGCTTCGCCGATAACCAGGGTGCGTTTCAGATCACAGTTAACGGGGTGCGCGCAGTCGCCAGTTCCCTGGAGCCATGGCAGTTCACCACACCACTTCACGTGCCTCGCAATGGGCATGGTATGGCGGCGACGGGCACCCATGTCTACGCATTGGGTGGGGCAAATAACGTCAGCGCCCCCTGCACAACACTGGCGTCTGTTGAGGTCGCCCCCATTCTGGCCGATGGGAATCTTGGGGCTTGGACGTTCACTGGCCCGCTCAGCTTTCCACGGTTCACGACGAGGGCTGTTGTGGTTGGCAACTTCCTGTATGTCGTCGGCGGGGCCAATGGCTGCGGCCTCGGAGACGCAGTCCTGTTTACAAGCGTAGAACGCGCCGCCATCCTGCCTAATGGGACACTGGGGCCGTGGGTTGCCGTCGCCGCCCTCACCAGGGGGCGTGCCCACATGGCGCTGGTCACCGACGGAATCCATCTCTACGCTGTCGGCGGCTTTGATGGATCCAGGACGAACACCGTGGACATGAGTACGGTCCTGTCAGACGGATCCTTGACCCCGTGGCAATTGGTGACGCCCATGACCATTGGTCGTGAAGCCCCTGGCGCTGCCATCGTGAACGGCATGCTGTATGCGGCGGGAGGACTGACGCCAGGGGGGATTGTTGCGAGCACCGAGGGAACACGCATACAAGCGAACGGGACCCTTGGCGCCTGGCAACCGATGGCCCCAATGGGGATCGCTCGCTATCAGGCGGCCGGAGTCAGTCTGGGTAACACCATCTGGATGATGGGTGGGGGACCGCAGGGGTCCGGTTCGCCGACGACGGAGCGAGCAATCTTCGATGGGACCGGAGCTATTGCAGGTTGGACACCCGATGCCTCCATGCACCAGTCGCGAGTCAACCCTGGCGCCGCGGTCAGCGGCAGTCATATCTATACGTCGGGCGGCGACCTGGCAGGCCTGGATGCATCTGTCGAGTTTGCGACTGAGGACAGCGCGTCCGCCTTCGTGACCCGCCTCTACCAGCAGGTGCTGAATCGCGCTCCCGAGCCTGGCGGCGTAGCGGGCTGGGTCCAACAGATTCAGCAGGATCGTTCTGTCGTTCCGACGGTGCTCGCCTTCTTCCACTCCCAGGAGTTCCTCGGCCGCAACACGTCCAACAGCCAGTTCCTCACCATCGTCTACCTAACCTTTCTGAACCGGGCCCCTGATCCGGGTGGCTTCAATGCCTTCCTAGGGGGTCTGCAAGCAGGCCTTCTGACTCGGGACAACCTCCTGGACATATTCCTCGACTCAGCCGAGTTCGCCTCCTTGGCGAGTTTCCTCCCGCCCCTCGATCCCCTGAGCGCCCTTGTCACCACGCTCTACGTCCGGATTTTGGGCCGAGGCCCAGATCAGGCCGGTCTGCAGGGCTTCGTCGTCCAGCTTCAGCAGAGTCGCAACGTCCTGTCCACCGTCCTGGTGTTCCTCCGCTCGCCAGAGTTCCTTTCGCGCAACACGAGCAACACCGAGTTCGTGACCCTGCTCTATCGGGTCTTCCTCGACCGCGTCCCCGATGCGCCGGGCCTCGCGTTTTGGGTGGCCCAGCTCACGCAGGGGACGGCGACTCGCGATCAACTCGTGACGCAGTTTGCCGCCTCCCTCGAGTTCCAGGTGATCCAACACCAATTGTTCCCGTAGGAGTCAAGATTCCGGCGAGCCTTCAGTGCAGATTACACCCCCGATCTAACCCGAGACATGGCTAACCGCCTCGCCAACGCCTGGCAGACCGGTGAGGAGAAGCTTGTTGTTTGGATACTCCTGGATACGGGCTTCAGTTTTCAGTGCTCGCTTGACTCACGAAAGCCAATCGCCTCTGTTTTGCCTCAGTCGGCGCCCCCAGGAGAAACTCCGACCCCCTGGAAACAATTCCCGCCCTCTTAGAACGATCCGCCTCCCAGTGAAGCTTCCTTAAGAGCTGGACATTCCACTGTATCTATAGCTAGTTACAGGGTTCGGATTATCGGCCGACCTCGCCCATTTGGGCTGGTACGGCCTTTGCTGCCTAGAGTAGGGTCTATATCAGAAAAGGATTCTCGATGAGCATGCACGTTATCTTGTGTTCGAGCAGTCGAGAACTTGTGGAGGCTGCCTCCAGAGCATTAGACCAGGACGGGTCTCGCCTGACGGTGTGTGAGTCCGGCATGGAGGTCCTGGGTGCGGTCGAGGTCGTAGATGCCGATCTCCTGGTGCTGGATCTGGAGACGCCCGGCCTCAACGGCCTCCTCATCATTTCTGCCATCAAGGAACTTTCCCCGGGGCTGTCGATCGTGGCCGTGTCCACAAGACCCGAGGTGGATGCGCGAGCTGTCTCGCACAAGGGGGTATCGTATGCGACGCTTCCCGCCTGTTCCTACGCGGGAATCCAGGCGGTCTTCGCAGATCTGGCTCACAGCGCAGGGATCGGGTTTATCTCCAGAGCGGGGTTCACACGATGATGGGGCGACGGATTGTCATTCTTGGCGCGGGGTTCGGCGGGCTGTTTACGGCTCTCGAGCTGGACAGGCGGCTCCGAAAGGAGGGCGGGCTGGAGATTCGCCTCCTGGACGCGCGTAACTTTCACCTCTTCTCGCCGATGCTCCACGAGGTCACGTCGGGCATCATTGAGCCCCGCCATGTGGTCTGGCCCATTCGCGCCCTCAGCGGCAAGACACGACTGACCTTTGAGACCAGGGAGGTTCGATCGATCGACCTGGGAAACCGGAGGGTCTTGACCGATCACGGCGACGTGGGATACGACGTTCTCGTGATCGCCCTGGGAAGCGTGACCAACTACTTCGGCGTCAGCGGGGCCGAGGAGAGAGCGTTTACGTTCAAGACGCTGAAGGACGCTGTCAGGCTCAAAAACCACATCCTGGAGATGTTCGAGCGGGCCGTCCTGGAGCGCGATCCCGATCTGAGACGAAGGCTTCTCGCGTTCGTCCTGGTTGGGGCCGGTTGCACGGGTGTGGAGTTGGCGACGGAGATCGACGATCTCGCGCGGAAGATACTGGCGAGGCATTATCCGAGCCTGGATGTGCGAGACATCCGAGTTGTGCTGGCCGAAGCGACGGGAAGGATCATCCCGTGCGTCAGTGATCGGTTGGCCGACTTGGGTCTGGAAAAGCTGAGGCAGAAGGGGCTCGAGGTTCGATTGCACTCGCCGGTCGTCCGGGTCAGCGACGGGGCGGTTGAATTGGCAGATGGCGACATCATCCGGACGGAGACCGTGATCTGGACGGCAGGGGTGAAGGCGAACCTGGTGGTTGAGAACCTGCCGGTTGAGAAGGATAAGCTGGGTCGCGTTGTTGTTGATGAATGCCTCGAGTTGCCGACCTTCTCGGGCGTGTTCACCATCGGGGATTGCGCCCACTGTCGGGACCCGCGGCTCCACGACGCCTTGCCCCCAACGGCGCAGGTGGCCATTCAGCAAGCCCACTGCGTGGCCGCTAACATCATCAGGGAATGGCAGGGACAAGCCAAAGAGCCCTTCGTCTATCGCCATCGCGGAGACCTGGTCTCCCTGGGGGCCGGCGATGGGGTCGGCGAGATCGCGGGGGTGAGATTCTCTGGGCTTCCGGCCTGGTTGCTGTGGCGTTCGGTCTTCCT
>JBGPUH010000042.1:0-11633 GCA_041491025.1 Methylomirabilis sp. (SeqCode) | reverse complement strand
TGCGCCTCTCGATGACGCCAATGCCGAGCGCTTCGCATCCCTCCTCAAGGAAATGGCTGCAACCGCTCAGTTCATCCTCATCACGCACAACAAGCGAACGATGCAGATCGCCGACATCCTCTATGGGGTCACCATGGAGGAACACGGTGTCTCTAGACTCCTCTCCCTACGCATGGGCCGAGAGCAGCCTGAGGTATCAGTCCTGCCTGGCCTCTAGTGTAGTGGCTCTCAAATTCCTTTACACATTCCGTTCACCCTGAGCCCTTCGACACGCCAGCCGGCCATCCTGATCTTGTCGAAGGATCAGCCCGAACGGATTTCTCGTTAAGCCATTTCTGAGTTACCATACTGGTGTCCCGAGTCAGAAATTCGGACAATAATTTTCCCCCTCCCCCTCAGATGGGGGAGGGCTTGGGTGGGGGTGGACTGCAGATGCGCTCGGCCACCCTCCCCCAGACCCCCTCCCGTCAAGGGAGGGGGGATTTCTTAAGCGAAATTTAGACCCAGGACGCTAGTAGAAGGTTTCCATGATCCCCAACGACTCTTCTCGTAAAGGTCTCTTCGGGCGGCTGGTGGCCGGCCTCGCTCGAACTCGCCAGGGACTCGTGGGACAGATCGACCGCCTCTTCGCCGGGAAGGCGGTCGACGCTTCGAGTCTGGAGTCGTTGGAGGAACTCCTGATCGCCGCCGACCTCGGTCCGGCCCTGGCAGAACAGATCATCGCCCGCCTCCACCAACGTCTCGGCCGCCGGGATCTCAAGGACTGGGGTCAGGTGGAGGCCGCCCTCAAAGCCGACGTCCTGGCCGTTCTAAGGGCAGCCTCGCCGCCTCCGGTCGTGACGGACGCTGATACGCGGCCTCAGGTCCTTCTCTTTCTCGGAGTGAACGGCTCCGGGAAAACCACCACGATCGGCAAGTTCGCGAAGCGCCTCATCGACGGAGGCGGCACCGTCGTGCTCGCCGGAGCCGACACGTTTCGCGCAGCCGCCATCGAGCAGCTTCAGCTCTGGGGCACACGCGTAGGGGCCGATGTGATCTGTCACCAGGCGGGTGCCGATCCCTCCGCCGTGGTTTTCGATGCCCTGCGGGCCGCGGTCGCCCGCGGCGCAAGCCACCTCCTCATTGATACCGCGGGCCGGCTGCACACCAAACGGAACCTGATGGAGGAACTGAAGAAGATCCAGCGAGTTGTCTCCCGACAGATGCCGGGTGCGCCCCACGCACGGCTCATGGTTCTCGATGCCACGGTTGGCCTGAACGCGCTGGTGCAAGCCAGGGAATTCCACAATGCCGTTGGACTGACCGGCCTGATCTTGACCAAGCTGGATGGGACAGCAAAGGGAGGAATCGTGGTGGCGATCGCTGATCAGTTGAAACTGCCGATCGCATTCGTCGGCTTTGGAGAAGGGGCTGACGACCTGCAACCGTTCTCACCGGAGACCTTTACGGACGCCCTGTTCGCAAGATCCTAACCGCTCTCCTGGCAGTTTTCGGCTTGACACCCCCTCGACCCGATGTTAGGGTAACTCAATGTATTTCTTCATAAAGTTCAGGCTCTCTATCAGGTGACAGGTGAGATGTTGACCACCGCCGATGAGCAGTACATGCATCGCGCACTGGTCCTTGCCCGAAAGGGGAAGGGTCGTACAAGCCCCAATCCGATGGTGGGCGCGGTCGTGGTCCAGGACGGGCGCGTCGTCGGCGAAGGATATCACGCGAAAGCCGGAGGCCCCCACGCAGAGGTGGTTGCTCTTGAGGCAGCCGCCGGGGCGGCGCGCGGCGCTGACTTGTACGTTACGCTCGAGCCGTGCTGCCATTATGGCCGGACACCGCCCTGCACCGATCTGATCATTTCCGCGGGCATTCGGAGAGTCGTCATACCAGCCTTAGACCCTAATCCGCTGGTCTCCGGCAGAGGTCTGGAGAGGCTGGGTGCTGCTGGGATTGTCGTGGAGCTGGGGCTATTGTCCGAGGACGCGACGACTCTCAACGAAGCCTTTACGAAATTCATCAAGACCCGCACCCCGTTTGTCATCCTCAAGGCAGCGGTCAGCCTGGACGGAAAGATTGCAACTCGGACCGGCGATTCCAGGTGGATTTCCGGCGAACGGTCGCGGCACCTCGTCCACCAATTGCGAGATCAGGTGGATGCGGTTATTGCCGGGATCGGCACGATCCGGTGCGATGATCCCAGGCTCACAACCAGGCTTTCCGATGGGGGCCGCGATCCGATCCGGATCATCGTGGACGGACTCGGTCCCCTCCCATTGAATGCGAAGGTGTTTCAGACTGGCTCTCCATCGCCAACCTGGCTCGCCGTCGGCGCCGATGCGCCCCGTGAGCGGCTCGAGGCCATGAGGAGCCGCGGGATCACCGTGATTGAGGCGGGCGGGTCCCAAGGGCGAGTCCGATTGGCGAACCTTCTCAAGTGCCTCGGAGAGCGCGAGGTCACCAGCGTGATGATCGAGGGTGGGGAGGGAATCTTCACCTCTGCCATTGAAGAGGGCATTATCGACAAGGTGCTCCTGTTCGTCGCACCCCTGCTGGTTGGGGGAAAGACGGCTCCGACCCTTTTCGGGGGGGCCGGGATCGAACACCTCGCCCAGGCTCTGCGCCTGCGGCGTCCGCGGATCGAACAGCTTGATGGAGACCTCCTGATCGAGGGATACCTTCGCTCGGAAGGAGCAACTGAGTGATGCTCGATCAGCGAGTTCACCGTGGCGGGTGGACACATGCCGGTCCAAGAAGCGAGCATGGGAAGGCGCGGCCCCGTGGGCCGACCGAGGCGTACACTGTGAGGTACGTCGTCCCGGTCCTGGAGCCCGTCCCGGGATCTCGGACAGGGAGTGCCGACGGGGCTCGGAACGCCGCTAGTGTAGTGCGTCAAAAGTCCCTTTCTTTTGATTGTCATTCCGGGCTTGACCCGGAATCCAGTCTTTCTGGGCTAGATTCCCGCTCCCCGCTTAAAGCATGCGGGGACAAGCTTCGCGGGAATGACGGCTCCGAAATGAATGTAAAGAAGCGTTAGACGCACTACACTAGGGCGAAGCTGATAGGACCGGCATGAGGTGATTGAGATGTTCACCGGACTCATCGAGGAAGTGGGCGTGGTTGATCTGATGCGACAGCACGATGGCGTCGAACAGCTCGCCATCAAGGGGGATGGCGCCATCGCTGGCCTTGCGATCGGCCAGAGCATCGCGGTCGATGGGACCTGCCTGACGGTCACCAGCGTGGAGCACAACCTATTCGAGGTCGATGTGTCCGAAGAAACCCTGGCCCGCACGACCCTCGGGGAGCTTCGCCGAGGCGATCCCGTGAATCTCGAACGGCCCTGTCGTCCGTCCGACCGACTCGGAGGACACTTCGTCACAGGCCATATCGACGGGGTCGGAACGATCGTCGAGCTTCGGGAGGCCGGCGGTATGTGGTGGTTCTCATTCTCGTATCCACAGGCCTTCCGGGCCCTGCTCGTGGAAAAGGGATCCGTCGCCGTGGACGGAATCAGCTTGACGATTGCCGGCCTGAATGACATCTGCTTCGGGGTTGCCATCATCCCGCACACCTACCGCCATACCACGCTGGGGACCAAGCAAATCGGCCGCCGCGTGAACCTGGAAACGGACCTCCTCGGAAAATATGTCATCCGATATCTCGAAGGACTTGGTGCTTCTGGAAGAAGGACCGCGCTAACCGAATCATATCTCCAGGAGATGGGATACGTCTGAGCTGGGCCCATGGAGTAGCAATGGACGAGACAATCCACTTTCACACGATTGAAGAAGCGATCCGAGACCTGCGCGACGCCAAGATGGTTATCGTCGTGGACGATGAGGATCGGGAGAACGAAGGCGACCTCACGATGGCAGCCGAAAAGGTGACGCCCGAGGCGATCACCTTCATGGCGACGGAAGGCCGTGGGCTGATCTGCATGCCCGTGATCGGCGAGCGGTTAGATGAGCTCCGCATCCCGCCGATGGTCACGGACAACACCTCGCCCCACGAAACCGCCTTCTGTGTCTCCGTGGACGCCAAGCACAAAGTGACCACCGGGATATCCGCCCATGACCGGGCGATCACCATCAAAACCATTGTCGATCCCGAGACGACACCCGACGATCTGACCAGCCCGGGGCATACGTTTCCCCTTCGCCAAAGGGACGGTGGGGTGCTGACCCGTGCGGGACAGACCGAGGCGGCTGTTGACCTGGCTAGATTAGCTGGCCTTTACCCTGCAGGTGTGATCTGCGAGATCATGAACGACGACGGGACGATGGCTCGGGCCCCCGAGCTGCATCGATTCGCTCGTAAGCACGGCTTGAAGCTGATCACCGTCAAGAGCTTGATCGAGTTTCGATTGAAGCGAGAGCGATTCGTGAGTCGGGTTGCCACCACCGTCCTGCCGACACAGTACGGCCGATTCACCGCGATCCTGTATCACAGCCAGGTGGACAGGAAACATCATCTGGCCTTGGTGATGGGAGAGGTCAATGCCGCCGAGGAGATTCTGGTTCGTGTCCACTCGGAGTGCCTCACGGGTGACGTGTTCGGCTCGCTTCGCTGCGACTGCGGCCCCCAGATGGACAGGGCGCTGGAGCTCATTGCTAAAGAGGGAACGGGGGTCTTCCTCTACATCCGGCAAGAAGGCAGAGGGATCGGCTTGGCGAATAAGATGCGCGCGTATGAGCTGCAGGACAGGGGCCTTGATACGGTGGAGGCCAATGCGAAGCTGGGTTTCAAGCCCGATCTGCGAGAATACGGGGTGGGCGCCCAGATCTTATCGGATCTTGGGTTGTGTAATATCCGGCTCCTGACCAACAACCCGCGCAAGATCGTGGGACTCGAGGCGTATGGTCTGCATGTGGTGGAGCGGCTCCCGATTGAGATTCGGCCCAATGCCGAGAACCGCGCCTACCTGCAGGCCAAGCACGAGAAGTTGGGCCACCTGCTTGAGAAGGTCTAGTGTCCTGAGTCAGAAGTTCGCGCAATAATATCCCCTCTCCCAGAGGGAGAGGGGTCAATAACAGGGCATATTGTGTGCAGAAATAGCCAACGAATTTCTGAATCGCCACACTAGCCCCGTTTCGACTCAGGGAGGTTGGCGTTGAAAACGACCGAAGGAACGTATCTGGCAAAAGGGTTCCGATTCGCCCTCGTGGTGAGCCGTTTCAACGAGTTTATCACGAAGCGCCTGCTGGATGGTGCGCTCGACTGCCTGCTTCGCCACGGCGCAGAAGAGGAAGATCTCCATCTGGTCAGGGTGCCCGGCGCGTTTGAGTTGCCGTATGCAGCAAAGCGTCTGGCCGCCTCGAACAGCTACGATGCTATCATCGCCCTTGGCGCGGTGATCCGGGGAGCCACCCCGCATTTCGAGTATGTCGCCGGGGAGGCAGCGAAGGGGATCGCCTCGGCAAGTCTTGAAACCGGTGTCCCCATCATCTTTGGCGTCATCACCGCCAATTCCATTGATGAGGCCATCGAAAGAGCCGGGACGAAGGGCGGCAATAAGGGGTTCGAGGCGGCCCTTTCAGCCATTGAAATGGCCAGTCTTTTTGCTCAACTCAAATGACGTGCCAATGGGGGCTGCCCCCCGAAGGTCGAAATGGGGAAGCGCCATAGGGCAAGGGAGCTCGCGCTCTCCTTCCTGTATCAGACTGAATTCTACCCTCTAGAGTCTTTCGAAGAGCGGTTCCAAGCCTTCTGGGCGGAGCATCCTGCCAAACCGGAGGTCCGATCCTTCGCCGAAGAGCTGGTGCGAGGCACCATCGGCCAGCGGAAGGCGATTGATGCCCTCCTGTCCTCCCATGTGGAACACTGGATCCTCTCCCGGCTGGCCCTCGTGGATCTCTGCATCCTCCGACTCGCTGCGTATGAACTCCTCTTCCATGGCAAGACGCCCTGGAAGGTCGCAATCGACGAAGCGATCGAGCTGGCCAAGGCGTTCGGCGGGAAAGACTCCGGGGCTTTCGTCAACGGTGTCCTCGACAAGATCCACACCCTCGCCAAAGACCGCTCCGCCGCCCCGCTAGGATAAAGACGCGCTTGGCCACCGAGGAGAAAACCGAGGAGGGCTGTCGTGCTTGTCGGTCGGTGAGGGTGTCTCGAGGATTCACGGGGTCGGTACGGGCAGGAACACCTATCAGGAATACTGTTTGAACACCAGCGTGGCGTTGGTCCCGCCGAAACCGAAGGAGTTGGTGAGGGCAACCCCGACCTCCGCTTGGCGCGCCTTATTCGGAACGTAGTCAAGGTCGCACTCGGGGTCCGGCTCATCCTGGTTAATCGTGGGTGGGATCACGCCACGATGGAGGGTGAGGACCGTGGCCACGGCTTCGACGCCGCCCGCGGCTCCCAAAAGGTGCCCGGTCATCGATTTGACCGAGCTCACAGCCAAGCGATAGGCATGCTCCCCAAACACCTTCTTGATCGCCTTTGTCTCGGCGACATCGCCCACGGGTGTCGACGTTCCGTGGGCATTGATATAATCCACTTCCTCCGGTGGCAGACCGGCATCTTCGAGGGCGAGGCGCATCGCCGCGATCGCTCCCAGCCCCTCTGGCTCTGGCGCCGTCATGTGGTAGGCGTCGGCCGACATCCCGTAGCCCACCAACTCGGCATAGATTTTTGCTCCGCGCCGCAGAGCATGACCTAGCTCCTCGAGGATCATGACTCCGGCCCCCTCACCCATCACAAACCCATCACGCCCCTTATCAAATGGGCGGCTTGCGCGCTGGGGCTCATCGTTCCTGGTGGACAGTGCCCTCATAGCGCAGAAGCCCCCGATCGTGAGCGGGGTGATGACGGCCTCGCTCCCACCCGCGAACATCACGTCCGCCGCGTTCCGCTTGATCAGCTCAAAGGAGTCGCCGATGGCGTGGTTCCCGGTGGCGCACGCCGTGGAGACGCATGAGTTCGGGCCGCGGACCCCGAAGCGCATCGCGATCTGCCCAGAGGCCAGATTCGTGATAATGGAGGGGATGAAGAATGGACTGATCCGGCCAGGGCCTTTCTCCAGTAGGGTGTTATGCGACTCTTCGAGGGCCGGAATCCCGCCCATCCCGGTACCGATGAGCACACCGACACGGCTTCGCTCGACTTGATCGAACATCAGGCGGGCATCATCGACCGCCAAAATCGCGCCGGCCAGGGCATAGTGGATAAAGAGGTCCATCCTCCTGACCTCCTTCTTCTCCATGTAGAGGAGCGGGTCGAACCCTTTTATCTCACCGGCGATCTTCGTATCATGGTGACTGGGATCGAATCGAGTGATACGGTCGACACCTGAGACCCCATTCACCAGATTCTCCCAAAAGGTTTCGGTGCCGATCCCGTTGGGTGCTATCGTACCCAGGCCTGTCACGACCACTCGCCTCATCGCCTCTCGTCCTCTCGCAGAGGATGGCCCATGGGGGCGGGCCTGGCCCATCACGCGGAATGCGCCTTGATATACTCCACGGCATCCTTGACAGTGGCGATCTTCTCGGCTTCGTCGTCAGGGATCTCGAGCCCGAACTCCTCTTCCAGGGCCATAACCAACTCCACCGTGTCAAGAGAGTCGGCGCCCAGATCCTCGATGAAGGAGGCCTCGGAGGTCACCTCTGCGGCATCGACGCCCAACTGATCTACGATGATCTTTTTCACCTTCTCTTCAAGCCCCGCCACACCAGCCATCAGCCAACCCTCCCTACGGCCTCGGTGCCGCGCCATGAATTACATTCGCAATCCGCCATCGACGTTAATCACCTGACCCGTAATATAGCTCGCAGCCTCTGAAGCAAGGAACGAAACCAGGGCGGCCACCTCCATCGGATCACCGAATCGGCCCACGGGGATCTGCTTCAGGTATCCCGCTTTCAGATCCTCGGACAGGCCATGGGTCATGTCCGTCTCGATGAACCCGGGAGCCACGGCATTCACCGTAATCTCCCGAGACGCGACCTCCTTCGCTACGGCCTTGGTGAAACCGATCAGACCCGCCTTTGCGGCGACGTAATTTGCTTGTCCGGGATTGCCCATGATCCCGACGACCGAACTGATATTCACGATCCTGCCGCTCCGCTGCTTGATCATCGGTCGAAGCGCCGCGCGGGTGGTGAAGAACGCCCCCTTCAGATTCACATCCAGGACGGCATCCCAGTCCTCATCCTTCATCCGGACAACCAATCCGTCCTTCGTGATGGCGGCGTTATTGACCAACATGTCAAGACGCCCAAAACGTTCGACGCTTTCCCGGATCAGCGCCTCAGCGTCCGACCGCCGCGCCATGTCGGCCTGAATGGCCGCCCCCTCGGCCCCTCTCGCCAGGATTTCGGACACCACCTGCTGGGCTGCTTCCAAGTGCCTGGAGCAGATCACCACCTTCGCGCCTTCTGCAGACAGCGTCAGGGCGATCGCTCGCCCGATCCCCTTCGAGCCGCCGGTAACGACAGCCACTTTTCCTTCGTGACGGCCCGCTGTTACCATCAGGCAAGTGCTTTCACCTGATTCAGAGCACCCTGCAGGGAGGCCAGATCCTCTGCGTGAAGTGCAATAGCCTCTTTGGCGATCCGTTTGATCAGGCCGGTCAGAACCCTTCCCGGACCCAGCTCCAGGAAGAGGGCGACGCCCTCTTTCACCAGCCTTTGTACGACCTCCTCCCACCGGACCGGGCTTGAGACCTGCCGGACAAGGCTGCCCGCGATCTCTGCGCCCTTCGTCAGGAGCTCGGCATCGGCATTGTTGACCAGCGGAACCGACGGGTCAGCGATGGGGATCGTACGCAGCACCGCAGCCAAGCGCTCGCCTGCCGGGCGCATCAAGGAGCAGTGAAAGGGCGCGCTCACCTGCAGACGGACGGCGCGTTTTGCCCCCCGTTCTCTGGCCAAGCGAATAACCCGCTCGACTGCCTCCGTCTCCCCGGCAATCACGACTTGACCGGGGGCATTGATATTGGCCACCTCCACGACCCCAGTTGCACCGGCTTCCCCACACACCGCACGGACGCTCTCCTGGTCCAGACCTAGCAGTGCGGCCATCGCCCCGGCGCCTGGCGGGACTGCCTCCTGCATGAACTCGCCCCTCTTTCTGACGGTGCGGATTGCATCCTCGAAACGAAGGCTCCCGGCTGCCACGAGCGCCGAGTACTCTCCAAGCGAGTGACCGGCCACGTAGTCGAACCGAAGCCCCTCTCGCTGGAACGCGGCAAAGGCGGCCACGCTGACCGCCAGGATGGCGGGCTGGGCATTTGCCGTCAGCGTCAGTGCGTCCTCCGGCCCCTCGAAGCAGAGACGAGCCAGGTCGAACCCCAGAGAGTGACTGCTCTCCTCGAACACCGAACGGGCTTCAGGGACCTGCTCCCAGAAATCCCGCCCCATTCCAACGTGTTGCGAGCCCTGGCCGGGAAAGACAAGCGCGATCCTGTTCATTACCTGGTGCTCTGAATCACGCTCACCATCGGATCAGGGCAGAGCCCCAGGTGAGACCGCCCCCGAAAGCAGCCAACAGGAGCAGATCGCCTGACTTGAGCCGGCCCGCCCTGACCGCTTCATCCAGGGCGATGGGAATCGATGCTGCGGAGGTGTTCCCGAAGCGGTCGATATTGACGACAATCCGCTCCTTCGGCACGCCTAGCCGTTGGGCGACCGCATTGATGATCCGGGCATTGGCCTGGTGAGGAACAAAGAGGTCGATGTCAGTGACCTCTGCGCCGTTCGCCTTCAGCGCCGCCAAGGCGGCATCCTCCATTGATCTGACCGCCACCTTGAACACCTCGTTCCCGTTGGCCATCTTGATCGTCACAAGATTCTCGTCGAGGACCTTCTGGGAAACCGGGTGGCGCGATCCCCCTCCCGGGATAATGAGCTGTTTCCCCTTCGACCCGTCGGCGTACAGATGGGTGGAGAGGATCCGAGAGTCCCCTGTCGTCCGCTGCACCAACGCCGCTCCTGCACCATCCGCGAAGAGAACGCAGGTGCCTCGGTCGCTCCAGTCAACCACCTTGGAAAGGGTCTCCGCGCCGATGACCAGGATGTTCCGCATGAGACCGGCTCGAAGGTAGGCGTCGGCCACGGATAAACCGTAGATGAAGCCGGAGCAGGCAGCCGACAAATCGAAGGCCGCCGCGTGTGACGCGCCGAGCCGGTCCTGCAGGATGCATCCGGTGGAGGGAAAAAATGTGTCCGGGGTCACCGTGCTCACGACGATCAGCTCCACATCAATCGGGTCTACGGCGGCCGCTTCAAGCGCGGTTGCAGCCGCCCGTACGGCCAGATCCGAAGTGGCTTGGCTATCGGATGCGATTCGCCGCTCGGAGATACCGGTTCGCGTAACGATCCACTCATCGCTGGTGCTGACGATCCGTTCCAGGTCAGCATTGGTGAGAACCCGGTCCGGAACCGAGGCGCCCGTGCCCGCAATCCTGCTGCCGTACATCACACTCCCCCCTCTACCTAACTGACGGCGATCCCTTCGCTGATATGCTCGACCACCTTGTTCTCCACGCATTCAGCAGCTACTCGAATGGCATTCTTGATCGCCTTTGCCGTGGAGCGACCGTGGCTGATGATACACACCCCTCGGACTCCCAGCAAGGGCGCACCACCGTACTCCGTGTAGTCCACCCGCTTCTTGAAGCGGCGAAACGCGCCACGCGCCAGCACGGCACTCACCTTCCCAACCAGCCCCTTCGCCAGCTCCTCTTTGAGCAAGACCGTGAAGAACTCCGCGGCGCTCTCGCTGATCTTTAAGGCGATATTGCCGGTGAAACCATCGCAGACGATAATATCGGCTGTCCCGCTAAAGACGTCACGTCCTTCGACATTTCCGATGAAGTTGAGGGACGGCTCCTCTTCCAGCGCCTTGAAGGCCTCTCGAGTCAGCTCATTCCCCTTGCTCTCCTCCTCTCCGATGCTGAGCAATCCAACGGTCGGGGACGTCTTCCCCATGACCATACGCGCGTAGATATCTCCCATGATCGCAAATTGCAGGAGATGACGCGCCTTGCAATCGGGGTTGGCGCCGACATCCAGCAGAATCGAATGACCCCGCAACGTCGGAACGATGAGAGCAATGGCGGGGCGCTCAACTCCAGGAAGCGGGCCGAGGGTGAGATGGGCAGTCGCCATTACTGCCCCCGTATTGCCAGCGCTCACGAAGGCGTCGGCCTCTCCCCTCTTGACCAGCTCCAAGCCGACCCGGATGGAGGACTGCTTCTTCTTACGCAGGGCGCCGGATGGCGACTCATGCATCCCGACCGTTTCAGGGGCATGGCAAACAGAGATGGAGAGGCCGCTGGTTGAGTGATGCTGAAGCCTCTCTCTGAGTTCTTCTTCGTTCCCGACCAGGAGGACGGAAAGGCCCAGTTCTCTGGCAGCCGCCACCGCTCCCTCAACATTGACCACCGGGCCTCGGTCGCCGCCCATTGCGTCAAGGGCTACACGGGTCCCCATACCTGTCTGTCCACCGGGAGCGCGGGAAACTACTCGGCCTCCTTCCGCTTTACGACCTCCCGGCCGCGATAGTACCCACAGGCCGGGCAGGCGCGATGCGGAAGCTTTCGCTCATGACAGTTGGGACACTCAACAAGCGAAGGGATGGAGAGGGCGTCGTGGGAGCGTCGTTTTCTCGTCCGGGCATTGCTGTGTCGACGTTTCGGA
>JBGPUH010000041.1:0-11832 GCA_041491025.1 Methylomirabilis sp. (SeqCode) | reverse complement strand
CTCCCCTGGCGGATGAGTGTCAACATGGAACATATACCCGCAGTCACGACAGACTCGTCGTCCCGCGAGTCGCCTGATCAGATCTTCCTCAGGCACCTCCATGCTGAGGACCGTATCGAGGGCAGCCGAAAGGGATCTCAAGGCTCGCGAGAGAGCCTCGGCCTGGGGAAGCGTGCGAGGGAACCCGTCGAGAATGTACCCCTTGGCGCAATCGGACTTGCGCAGTCGCTCCTCGATGATCCCGATGACGACCTCGTCTGGAACCAGGGCCCCTTGCTCCATGAACGACTTTGCCTTCCGGCCCATCTCGGTGCCATCCGCCAGCGCCTGCCGCAAGATGTCGCCCGTGGACACTTGAGGGACGCCGAGCTTGTCCGTCAGCAGCTTGGCCTGTGTCCCCTTGCCGGCCCCCGGGGGCCCAAGTAGGATGAGCCGCATGAACCGCTACCCCAGCCTGCCTTTGATCCGACTCTTTTTCAGGAATCCCTCGTAGTGACGCATCAGGAGGTGCGACTCGACTTGCTGGACCGTGTCCAGGGCCACGCCTACCACGATCAAGAGAGAGGTCCCCCCGAAGAAGAACGGCACGTTCATCGTGGTGATCAGAAACTCCGGAAGAATTGAGATCGCCGCCAGGTACAATGCCCCCACCAGGGTGATCCGATCCAACACCTTCTCAATAAATTCCGCCGTCCTCGCCCCCGGTCGGATCCCAGGAATGAACCCCCCGTACTTCCTCATGTTATCAGCCACATCATTCGGGTTAAAGATGATAGCGGTGTAGAAGTACGTAAAGAAGATAATGGCCACCGCGTACAGCAGCGTGTAGATCACCGTGGCGGGGGAAAGGGCTCTGGCCACAGCCTGCATCCAGGGATGTTTGGAGAATTGGGCAATGGTGGCCGGGAACACAATGATGGAGGCAGCGAAGATGACGGGGATGACCCCGGCCGTGTTGACCCGCAACGGGATGTGCGTGCTCTGCCCCCCGTAGATCCGGCGACCGACCACCCGCTTGGCATACTGCACCGGTATCGGCCTCTGGCCAAGGGTCATCACGATGACCCCGGCGACCACCAGGACCATCAGGACCAAGATGGCCAGGAAGGACAGGGCCTTCAGTTCCCCAGTGGACAGAAGACGCCAACTGTTCACGATGGCCTCTGGAACCCGGACGATGATGCCAGCAAAGATCAGGAGGGAAATCCCGTTCCCGATACCCCGCTCGGTGATCTGTTCGCCCAACCACATCAGGAAGATCGACCCGGCGGTGAGCGTGATGGCGGTCATCAGTCGAAAACTCCATCCGGGGATCAGCACAACCACCTCACCGGTCGGACTCCGCATGCTCTCCAGTCCGATGGCGATCCCCATGGCCTGAATGGCCGAAAGGAGAACCGTGCCGTACCGGGTATATTGGGTGATCTTCTTCCGGCCCTGTTCCCCTTCCTTGCTCAGCTTCTCAAGGGGGGGGAAGACGACTGCCAGCAATTGCAGGATGATAGACGCGCTAATGTACGGCATGATGCCAAGGGCGAGGATGCTGAGACGGCGCAGTGCCCCACCCGAGAAGAGATCGAAGAAGCCGAGGAGCGTTCCGCCCACCTGATCGAAAAATGAAGAGAGGGCGTGGGCGTCGATGCCGGGCGTGGGGATATGGGAACCAATCCGGTAGGCCACGAGCGCGACAGCGGTAAAGATGATCCGCTTCTTGAGCTCTGGAACCTTGAAGATATTGCCGAACCCCTCGATCATGCCCCGATCACCTCGACCTTCCCTCCTGCGGCCACGATCTTCTCGATCGCCCGCTTGGAGAGCTTATGGGCGGAAATGGTAAGCGGCTTGCTCAGGACCCCTTCGGCAAGGACCTTCAACCCCGCCTTCAGGTCTTTGACGAGGCCCATCTCGCGAAGCAGACCAGGGGTCACCGTGGTGCCCGGTTCGAATCGCTCCAGATCCTTCAGGTTCACGATGGCATAGGCACGCCTCGACCGGTTCGTGAATCCCCGCTTCGGCACCCGACGATGCAGCGGCAACTGTCCCCCTTCGAACCAGGGGTGGATATGGGCGCCCGAGCGAGCCTTCTGACCCTTCTCCCCCTTCCCGGATGTCTTTCCGTGCCCCGACCCGGTACCCCGGCCGACCCGCTTTCTGCGCTGGCGGGCGCCTGTCGGCGGCCTCAGCTCGTGAAGCTTCATGCTCCCTCCTGCTGATCCACTTGCTGCACCTCGACGAGATGGGCCACCTTCGCGATCATCCCCCGAATGGTCGGGGTGTCGTCGCGGACCACTGACTGATCAATGCGGCGCAACCCGAGCCCGGCCAGGACCCGGCGCTGGTGCTCTCGCCGTCCGATCAGACTTTTCCGCAACGTAATATGGAGGCCCCTACCCATCCTATGCCCCTTGGGCTACCAGCCCTTCAGACACCGTTCCGCGCGCACGCGCCACTTCCTCTGGGGCTTTGAGCGACGTCAGGCCCTGCAACGTCGCCTTCACGACATTGTGTGGATTGTCAGACCCTAGCGACTTGGTGAGCACGTCCCTCACTCCCGCCGCCTCCAACACGGCGCGGGCCGCCCTCCCCGCCACCACGCCGGTGCCTTGAGAGGCCGGCCTGAGGAACACCCTGCCCGACCCGAACCTTCCCACGATCTCATGTGGAATGGTGGACCGCACCAGCGAGACCCCGACCATGTGCTTCTTTGCGCTCTCGATCCCCTTGCGAATCGCCTCCGGCACCTCGTGTGCCTTCCCCAAGCCAACACCCACGCGTCCCTTCTGGTCCCCGACAACCACGAGGGCGCTGAAATGAAACCGTCGCCCTCCTTTGACCACCTTGGCGACTCGGTTGATGTGGACCACACGCTCGACAAGTTCAGAGGACTCAGAGCTGATTCGCCTCACAACATCTCCTTCCTTACGCCCGTTGCGCGACTCTCAGGGCAGCTATGGGCAACTCCCGCGCACGCAGTGTCAGATTACGGATGAGTCCGGCAAGCAATCCGATCGCGACATTAGAACATCAAGCCTTTTTCCCGTAGGCCCGTGGCCAGCGCTTTCACGCGCCCGTGAAACTTGAACCCGCCGCGGTCGAACACCACTTGGGAGACACTCGCCGCCAGTGCCTTGGACGCCAACAGCTCACCGACCAGCTTCGCTGTAGTCGTTTTATTGCCCACCTTTCCCTTATCTTTAATCTCCCTGGAGAGCGTGGAGGCCGCAGCCAGCGTTGTTCCCTGTTCATCGTCGACGAGCTGGGCATAGATATGACGAGCGCTCTTGAACACACAGAGTCGAGGGCGTTGCGCGTTGCCGACCACCCGCTTCCGTATCCGACGGTGCCGGCGATGCCGGCCCTCTCGTTTCCCCTCGTTGCCAATCAATGTATCCCTCCAAGGCACACGAGACGGCCTAGGCGCCAGCCTTTCCGGCCTTACGGCGAATCCGCTCCGTGGCGTACTTGACCCCCTTACCCTTATACGGCTCGGGAGGCCTCAGACTCCGGATCTTGGCCGCGACTTCTCCAACCTGCTGTTTATCCGACCCAGAGATAGTCAGTAGATTTTGATTGTCCACCTCGACCTTGATTCCCTCCGGAAGCGGATAGACAATAGGATGAGAATATCCCAGCATCAGCGTCAGATTCCTTCCTTGCAACGAAGCCCGATAGCCCACGCCAACCATCTCCAGTTTCTTTTCGAACCCCTTGGTCACCCCTTCGATCATATTGGCAACCAGCGTGCGCGTCAGACCGTGAAGCGAACGATGCAGCTTATTGTTCGTGGGCCGCACGCAATGAAGCTGCCTGTCCTCCGCTCTCACCATCATTGAGGGATGGAGGCGAAGGGACAGCTTGCCCCTTGGACCCTCTACGGAGATGCCCCCCCCCGCAATCTCCACGTTCACCTTATCGGGGATGGGGATTGGCTTCCTTCCGATGCGCGACACGTTCCCCCTGCTCGTTTACAGTTGGGTGGCCCAGCGTCCTTCGATGAAGAGGTGCGTGCTCTCAGCCATCAATCCCCGACAACGGAACCGCGCTCACCAGACATGGCAGAGCACCTCGCCACCCACCGCGCGTTCTCTGGCCGCGCGCTCCGACATGATCCCCTGCGAGGTGGAGAGGATCGCGACTCCTAAACCACTCAATACCCGAGGCAAACGTCGTGAGGTGGCATACACTCGGAGGCCGGGTCGGCTCACGCGCCGAAGGCCAGTGATGATCCGCTGACTCCCCGGACCGTATTTCAGGTAAATGCGCAGGATCCGATGCTTATCGGTGTCGAGCACCTTGAAGTTCTTGATGTACCCTTCGGCTCGAAGGATTTTCGCAATCTCCACCTTCAACCTCGACGCCGGGATATCGACTTTGTCGTGGACGGCGGAGTTGGCGTTCCTGATCCTGGTCAGCATGTCCGCAATGGGATCGGTCATCATAATCAGCTTGCTCCAAGTTCCGCGGTGAGCATTCGGTCCATGGTTAGAGGAAATTCACAGCTTCGAACCTCGGGCGCGGAGCGCTCTTACCAACTTGCTTTGATGACACCTGGAATCTCGCCCCGAAGAGCCAGATCCCTAAAGCAGATCCGACACATCTCGAACTTTCGCAGGTAGCCGCGTGGCCGTCCACACAGCCGGCAGCGATGGTACCCGCGCACCCTGAACTTCGGCTCACGCTGGCTCTTGATAATGAGCGATAGCTTTGCCATGATCTCTGTCGACTCCTCTTCTCCTGGCTCTCAGCACTCAGCGTTCAGCGATAACAAGGGCGCGACAGATCTCGCACAATGTCCAAGAAGAGCATCCTTCATGGCCGGCTCATTCTCTTGCTCTGACCGACCGCTGTCCGCTGATGGCTATCCTTTTCATGAACTCTTCTGAAAGGGGAAGCCCAGGTGCTCCAAGAGGGCACGGGCCTCCTCATCGGTCCTCGCTGTCGTCTCAATGGCGATATCCATCCCGCGGACCGCTTCCACCTTGTCGTACTTAATCTCAGGGAAAATGAGTTGCTCTTTGACCCCAAGGCTGTAATTGCCGCGACCGTCGAAGGACTTGGCCGGCAGCCCTCTGAAGTCCCGGATTCGGGGCAGCGCTGTGTTCAGAAATCGATCGAGGAACTCGTACATCCGATCCCCCCGCAGGGTGACCTTACAGCCGATGGGCATCCCAGTCCTGAGCTTGAACCCAGCTTCGGACTTCTTCGCGCGGGTGACGATTGGTTTCTGTCCGGTCACCGCCGAGAGCTCCTCAACCGCGGTATCGAGCACCTTCACATTGCTGACGGCCTCTCCGAGTCCCATGTTGATCACGACCTTCTTCAGGCGAGGTACCTGCCACATATTCTTATACCTAAACTGCTTCATAAGGGCGGAGATGATCTGTTGACGAAACCGCTCGCGGAGTCGTGGTGGAACGAGGGGCTCCGGTGTGAACTCCCTCGCGCCCTCTTTCTCTTTCTTCTTCGGTTTAGCCCCTTCTGCCATCGGTCTGCCCCTAGTCAACCACGTCGCCGCACTTCTTGCATACACGAACCTTCTTCCCGTCGGCAAGGCGGCTACGGCCGACCCGAACGGGACGATCGCATTTGCTGCAGACCAACATAAGGTTGGAGATGTGAATTGGGCTCTCCCGTTCGAGGATGCCCCCCTGCCTCGAGGTCCGCCCCGGCTTGGTGTGGCGCTTGACGATGTTCAACTTCTCCACAAGGACCCGATTGATCTTGGGGATCACACCCAGAACCTTCCCCCGTTTTCCCTTGTCCTTTCCGGCGATCACCATGACCAGATCGTTCTTCTTGACCGCCAGCGCAGGTCCTGCCGCCATCATGCCCTCACAGGCTCGGCCCTCACGGATGAGGGGTCACATGAGATTCCCACAACAACGCAGGGTCTAAGAATCGGGATCAATGCGTTCACCGTCAGACCACCTCAGGCGCCAGAGAGATGATTTTCATGAACTGGGCCTCGCGAAGCTCCCGAGCTACGGGGCCAAAAATCCGGGTGCCAACGGGGTTATTCTGCTCGTTCAGGAGCACAGCGGCGTTTCGATCGAATTTGATGTAGGAACCGTCGGGGCGTCTCAGCTCCTTCGACGTTCGGACCACCACCGCTTTCACCACCTCACCCTTCTTTACCGACCCCTCCGGAACCGCCTCCTTCACGTTGGCGACGATGATGTCGCCCAAGCGGGCGTACCGCTTCGCTGAGCCGCCCAACACCTTGATGAGGGAGATCCGCTTGGCCCCGGAATTATCGGCCACCTCCATGATTGTTCGTAACCCGATCACAACTCTTCACCTCTAGGGCGTGATTGAGGGTCTAGGGATTAGGGAACCGAGTTGCCGAGTTCGTGGGCCGATACTGTACCCTCTACCCCGTACCCTTTCCCCTGTCCTTTTCAGACGGCCGCCTTCTCCAGGATTTCCATCACCCGCCAATGCTTGTCCTTGCTCAGAGGCCTACTCTCCAGGATGGCAACCTTATCCCCGACTCCACAGCGACCCTCTTCATCGTGGGCCTTGACCTTTTTCCTGCGCCGGACCATCTTGCCATATTGCTCATCCCGGACGAGTCGCTCCACCATGACCACTACCGTCTTCTGCATCTTATCGCCGACCACCACACCCACCAAGGCTTTCCGACGACTCTTCTTCTTCTCGGTCATGCCGTTTGCCCTGCCCCGCCTTGGGGCTGTTTGCGCACACACTCTGTCCGGATAGTCTCTGCCCGTGCGATCTCCCGGCGGAGTCGCCGGATGCGCGCCGGGTTCTCAAGCTGGGTCGTCGATCCCCTCAACTTCAGTTTGAAGAGGTCGTCTCTCAGCTCACGAAGCTTCTGATCCAACTCCTCCATGCTCAGTTCCCGAAACTCCTTGGCATCCATTATCGCCCTCAGCTCGCCGCCATTTTGCGAGAGACAAAGCGCGTGGCAATGGGAAGTTTATGGGCGGCAAGGCGCATCGCCTCCCGGGCATTTGCCTCAGTTACCCCTTCCATTTCGCAGAGGACCCGGCCAGGCTTCACCACCGCCACCCATCCTTCCGGCGCCCCCTTTCCCTTACCCATACGGGTCTCAGCCGGTTTCTTCGTCGTGGGTTTATCCGGGAAGATCCGTATCCACACCTTGCCTCCCCGCTTGATGTGGTGGGTGATGGCTCGACGAGCCGCCTCGATCTGGCGGTTGGTAATCCAGGCGGCTTCCAGAGCTTTCAGGCCGTACTCTCCGAACGCCAACGTCGAGCCGCGGACAGCAATTCCCGATCGTCGCCCCCGGTGCTGCTTTCGAAACTTGACCCGCTTGGGCGCGAGCATCTGTCTTAGCCTTTCGTCGAGGCCAGGGCCCGGAGCCGCCGCAACCGGTCCTGCGGCATCTCCCGGTCCTGTTTGCCCTGCAGCGTGTCCGGGAGGACCTCACCATGGTAGACCCAGCACTTGACCCCGATCAACCCATACGTGGTCTTGGCCTGGGTGAATCCGTAGTCGATGTCGGCCCGCAGAGTATTGAGCGGCATCCGTCCCTCGCGATACCATTCTCTGCGTGCGATCTCTGCCCCGCCCAGCCGTCCGGCACACGCAATCTGTACTCCTTGGGCACCCAGCCGCATCGTAGACTGGACGGTTTTCTTCATGGCCCGTCTAAACGCTATCCGGCGCATCAGTTGAGAGGCGATCTGTTCGGCGATCAATTGAGCGTCCAGCTCAGCCTTCCGAACCTCCAGAATGTCAAGCTGAATCTGCTTCTTGGTCATGCTGGAGAGAGCCGTTTTGAGCTTCTCGACCTCAGACCCTTTCTTCCCGATAATGATGCCAGGCCTCGCAGTATTGATCACAATGCGAATCTGATCGGCCTTTCGCTCGATATCGATGGCGGACACCCCGGCGTGATAGACCCGCTCCTTGATGAAACGCCGAAGTTTGAGATCTTCATGGAGAGCAGCCGCGTAGCCCTTGGTGGCGAACCACCTGGACCTCCAGGGCTTGATGACGCCCAGCCGATACCCTATAGGATGAACCTTCTGCCCCATCTCATCTCCACTGCTCGTTCCCCCTCTGCCCTCCGAGTGAACGAGCGTTCATCGACCGGGGGAGGACTCGTGACGCTTACGCTTCTTTCTCCTTCAACACGATGGTGATGTGGCTGCTCCGCTTCTTGACCGGAGTTGCCCGCCCCATGGCGCGAGGCCGGGACCGCTTCATGGTGGGGCCCTGGTTCACGAAGGCCTCCTTCACGAAGAGACGGTCAACGTCTTTGGCTCCGTGGTTGTGCTGCGCGTTGGCCAGCGCCGACTTTAGGATCTTCTCCACAACCCGGGCCGCATACTTCTTGGTAAACTTCACCGTGTTGAGGGCGTGGTTGATGTCGCAACCTCGGATAAGGTCAACGACTAACCTTGCCTTCCGCGGCGGGATTCGAATGAACCGGCCAACAGCGCGGCACTCCATACTCGGCTCGTCCTCCCCTACTTGAGCGCAGTGGAACGCGCCGTATGCGCCCCATGCCCCCGGAAGGTCCTCGTGGGGGAGAACTCTCCCAGCTTGTGTCCGACCATATTCTCGGTGATGTAGATCGGGATAAACTTCTTTCCATTGTGGATCGCCAGCGTGTGCCCGACGAACTCAGGAAGAATCATGGACCGCCGGGACCAGGTCTTGATGATCTTCTTGTCCCCTCCCTCGTTCATCGTTTCGATCTTCTTGAGGAGCTTGGGATCCACATAGGGACCCTTTTTCAATGAGCGCGGCACACTAGCCTCCACACCGAGTTCCAGGTTCCGGGTTCCGAGTTCCACGTTTCCTCACACCTGGAACCTGAAACATGGCACTTATTTTCTGCGCTTCACAATAACACGATCAGAGGGCAGGTTCTTCTTCCGGGTTTTACGTTCCACCTTTCCCCAGGGGCTACAGGGATGGCGGCCGCCGGAAGTCTTTCCCTCGCCGCCCCCCAGCGGGTGGTCATGGGGGTTCATGGCCACACCTCTGACCGACGGCCTGATCCCAAGCCAGCGAGACCGACCGGCCTTCCCCAAAGAGATGTTCTCGTGGTCCAGGTTCCCGACCTGGCCGATGACCGCCATACAGTCGAGGGAGATCCGACGAACTTCACCCGAGGGAAGTTTCACCAAGCCGTGCTCGCCCTCCTTGGCCAGGAACTGCACCCCGGACCCCGCACTTCTCGCCAATTGGGCTCCCTTTCCAACCTTCAACTCGATGTTATGAAGCGTCATCCCCATTGGAATGTATTTCAAGGGAAGGGCGTTCCCCACCTTGATCTCGGCCTCGGGGCCCGACATCAACTGCTCCCCAACCTGAAGGCCCAATGGGGCGACAATGTAGCGCTTCTCCCCATCCGCATAGTGCAGCAGAGCAATCCTGGCTGAACGGTTGGGATCATACTCTATCGACGCCACCTTGGCCGGAACCCCCGGCTTATCCCGCTTGAAATCGATGAGGCGGTACATCCGCTTGTGTCCACCGCCACGGTGACGAGACGTGAGCCGCCCAGCCGTATTCCGCCCTCCGGTCTTTTTCAGCGGACGCAGAAGGCTTTTCTCCGGGGTCGTCCTGGTCAGATCGGAATAGTCCAGAACGCTTTGGAACCGCCGGCCTGGCGATGTCGGTTTATACGATCGGATCGGCACCCTACACTCCTTCGAAGAACTCGATGCTATCCCCTTCCTTCAAGGTTGCCACCGCTTTCTTCCAATTCGGCGTCCGGCCGACATAGCGGCCGACCCGCTTCTCTTTGCCTTGTACCGAGATGGTCCGGACCTGAAGAACCTTCACACGGAACAGGGATTCGATGGCGCGTTTGATCTCGATCTTGTTGGCATCCCTGGCCACCTCGAAGAGGTAGTGGTTGGCCTGATTCTTGAGTTCCGTCCCCTTCTCCGTGATCAGAGGACGCCGAATAATTTGATGCGCCTCTCTCACAGCTTCCACGCCTCTCCCACCAGGCCCAATGCGTCCCTGGTGATGACGAGGGCATCGTGCTTCAAGATATCATAGACGTTCAAGCCCTGCGCGGGGAGCAGTGTAACGCCAGGGAGATTGCGGCACGACCTCGCGATCGCGTCATCTTTTTTGACCTGGTTCGTCACGACCAAGGCCCGCCCCTCGACACCCAACCTTCCCAACAGCGCCCTGAACCCTTTCGTGCTTGGCCGCTCCTGCGAGAGGTTCTCCACAACGATGAGCCGACCAGCTTGAGCCTTCGAAGACAGGGCGGCGCGAAGCGCTGAAGCTCGCACCTGCCTCGGCACCCTGTAGCTATAGTCTCTCGGTTTGGGACCGAAGACCGTTCCCCCTCCACGCCATAGCGGCGATCGAATGGTCCCCGCACGGGCTCGACCGGTTCCCTTTTGCTTCCAAGGTTTTTTCCCACCACCGCGGACTTCCGATCGTGTACGGGTTGAGGCCGTCCCCTGGCGGCGATTCGCGAGCTGCATCTTCACCACATCGTGGAGCAGGTGCGGCTTCACGGGAGCGTCGAAGACCGCCTCGTTGAGGACGATCTCCTCTGTCGTCTTCTTGTCGAGGTCAACAGCCTGGACCCTGACCGCCATCGGATTAGCTCCGCTTCAGGATGGTGAGCAAGCCCCCCGCGGGCCCCGGCACCGCACCCTTCACCAGCATCAGATTCTGCTCTGGGATGATCTTCACCACCTTGAGCCCCTTGGTGCTTTTGGTATCTCCCCCCATCCGTCCCGGCATGTGATGCCCCTTGAAAACCCGAGACGGATAAGACGACGCGCCAATTGAGCCGGGGGCCCGGTGGAACATGGAGCCATGGGTCGCGGGCCCGCCTCGATAGCCCCATCTCTTGACCCCGCCCTGAAACCCTTTCCCCTTCGTGACCCCGGTGACCCGAACCTTCTCTCCCACCTCGAAGAGCGCAACGGTCAGGACCTGGCCAACGGTGTACTCGGTGGTCTCCGGCGACTGCAGGCGGAACTCTCTGAGATGTTTGTGCAGGGCCACCTTGGCCTTCTCGAAGTGGCCCTTCAACGGCTTGGTGACCGTCTTCGCCTTGGGCTCTGGCCGGAATCCGATCTGGATCGCCTCGTACCCGTCATTGCTTGCGGTCTTCCGCTGCACCACCGGGCACGGACCGGCCTCGATGACGGTGACAGGAACGGCCTTCCCGTTTTCGTCGAACAGTTGTGTCGTTCCAACTTTTTTCCCGATCAACCCAATACTCACATGAATTCCCTTGGAGATATCCGATGCCCGTTCTTTCCCGGGGGGAGCAGGCGCTGCTCTGGTCCCCACGCTAGGTGGCGTGGGGACTCGGCTTTACCGACGGCGCCGTCGAGGGGGGACCGGTCCCCCCTCGAGAAACTACAGCTTGATCTCGACATCGACGCCCGCCGGCAGATCGAGCCGCATCAGCGCATCGACGGTCTGGGGCTGCGCATCCAAGATGTCCATCAACCGGATGTGCGTCCGGATTTCGAACTGCTCCCGCGACTTCTTATCGATATGAGGCGAGCGAAGCACGGTGAATCGACTGATCTTGGTCGGCAACGGAATCGGTCCAGAGACCCTGGCGCCGGTTCGCTGGGCTGTGTTCACGATCTCCTTCGCCGACTGATCGAGGATCCGGTGATCGTACGCCTTCAGTCTAATCCGTATCCGCTGATTCTCCATGTCACCCCGTCAATGCCTCTCCGCCGATGGACACCCGCAACCCACGCCCCCTACTCCACCACCTCGCTCACCACCCCGGCCCCGACCGTCCGGCCCCCCTCGCGGATGGCGAAGCGGAGTTCCTTCTCCATGGCGATCGGCTGGATGAGCTCGACGCTGAGGGCGACGTTGTCGCCGGGCATG